>CALPKO020000167.1 GCA_943324165.2 Bdellovibrio sp. ZAP7
ATTTCCATAGCGGTAAATTCCGGATTGTGTGTGCGGTCCATTCCTTCGTTTCTGAAATTTTTAGAAAATTCATAAACACCTTCAAAACCGCCAACTATCAATCTTTTGAGGTACAATTCGTTCGCAATTCTCATGTACAATGGAATGTCTAAAGAATTGTGGTGCGTCATAAAAGGTCTTGCCGCTGCGCCACCTGGAATAGGTTGTAAAACAGGAGTTTCGACTTCTAAATAACCTTTATCATTAAAAAAAGTACGCATCGCATTGAACAATTTTGTTCGTTTGATAAAAGTATCTTTTACATGGTCGTTCACGGTCAAATCGACATAACGTCTTCTGTACCTTTGTTCCGGATCAGCAAATGCATCATGGATTTTTCCATCTGTATCAGTTTTTACAACAGGAAGTGGTTTTAAAGCTTTCGCCAAAACAGTCAATCCGTAGATATGGACAGAGATTTCGCCCACTTGCGTTTTGAAAACGGTTCCTCGAACACCAATAAAATCGCCAATATCAAGTAATTTCTTAAAAACCACATTGTACATTGTTTTTTCCTCGTCGTTAGAAATATCGTCACGCGAAACATAAATTTGGATTCTTCCTTCGGCATCTTTTAATTCTGCAAAAGAGGCCTTTCCCATAATTCGTTTCCCCATCAATCGACCAGCTAGAACAACCTCTTTGCCTTCAAATTTTTCAAAATCGTTTAAAATTTCGCTGGAGTAAGCAGTTGTAACAAATTCTGCAGCCGGATATGGTTCGATTCCTAAATTACGTAATTCTGTAAGCGCTTCTCTACGAAGTATTTCCTGTTCTGACAATGCCATTTTTATGATTTTTTAAGACAGCAAAGATAACAAAAGAAAATTTATTTTTGGGTTTTGATGTTCAATAGCTTTGTTGCAGTTGCTCATTAATTTTAACATTTGAACACAACGCGTTAAAATCAAACTTTCCGCAATAAAAAAAACTATCTTTGCAGGCAGAATTTACAAATTCTTTCAAGAAAGAAAAAATTAGTTTTTATGAACAACAAAGAAGGCAACAAAGGAAGCGGAGCTCGATCAAACGGTGGTCGACCGAATTCTAATAAGCCAAAACCAGCAATGGCAAAGCGGGCGCAAGGTCCGAAAAAAGCAAAACCTACTAGGACTGGCGCTGTAAAAGAAGAGGTTAAAATAGTAAAAAAACCAAATCAAGCACCTAAAAGAGCCAAAGCCGCCGATGAAATGCGTTTGAACAAGTACATTTCTAATTCTGGGATTTGTTCTCGAAGAGATGCTGATATTTACATTCAATCTGGTAATGTAAAAGTGAATGGGATTCCCGTGACCGAAATGGGTTATTTGGTTAAAATAACAGACGTTGTTAATTTTGATGGCACTACATTAACACCAGAAAAGAAAGAATATATTTTGTTGAACAAGCCAAAGAACTTTACAACGGCATTAGACGAAGGTCAAGAAAATCGCAATGTTCTAGAGTTGGTGAAAGGTTCTACCACTTCAAAAATTGGGGCGGTTGGAAGAATGGACAAAAACACTACCGGTCTTTTGTTATTTACAAATGACACTGATATGATTAGAAAATTTACATTGCCATCGCAAAAATCATCAAAAATTTACCAAGTTTCTTTAGATAAAAACTTGAAATTTGAAGATTTAGAAAAAATTCAAAAAGGATTGGTTTTGGAAGGTCACCGCGTTTTTGTAGAAGAAATTAGTTATATCGACAAAGAACCAAAAAGCGAAATTGGCATTAAATTGCGTTCTTCAAATGTGAAAGTAGTGCGTGCTATTTTTGAAAATTTTGATTACGACGTTTTGAAAATTGACAGAGTTGCTTTTGCGGGTTTGACCAAAAAAAACCTACCGCGAGGAGAATGGCGACATCTGACCGAGCAGGAAATTATCAATTTAAAGAATGCTTAAAATAATTAAAATCCCATTTTGTATAGTGGGATTTTTTTGTGAAAATCAAAGTTATGAATTCAGAAAAGATCCAATCAATTGCCTTTAAATGGTTTGAAGCATTCAACAAACACGATTTAGAACAACTCTTATCGCTTTATGACGAAGAGGCAGCGCATTATAGTCCGAAATTAAAAGTTAGACAACCTGAAACTTTAGGTTTGATACAAGGAAAACCAGCATTGCGAAATTGGTGGCAAGATGCATTTGAACGTTTGCCTTCGTTGCAATATAAACCAACTTCTTTCACGTCCAACAATGAAAGGATTTTTATGGAATATGTCCGAATTGTTGATGGAGAGGAAGACATGCTTGTTGCGGAAGTTTCAGAAATTCGCGACGGAAAAATCATCGCTTCTCGGGTTTATCATGGGTGAAATTACTTTGTTGATTTTGTAACCATAAAATCTTTCAAATAATAAGGTTCAAAATAAGCAACATCCACAAAATCGTTATTTTTATATTTTTCAAAACTTAAAGCCGACATTTCTTTCGCTGAAGGAAAAATATTATCTTCTAAAAAAACAAACTTTTTGTCTGTCAAAACAGTTTTGATTTTTTCTTGGCAATCTCCCAGAATATAAATCGTTTCATTGATATCTGAAAAAGTAGTTTCATCTAATATTTGCGCCTCGACACCTCTTGTTTTTTCTAATTTTGAATTAAAAATAGCACTGTAAACTTCCATTCTTCTGGCATCAATCATCGGAATTATCAATCCATTTTGCATATGAACTTGATGTGCCAAAACAGTTAAAGTTTCAACAGCAATTAACGGAATGTCAACGGCAAAACACAATCCTTTGGCGGCAGACACGCCAATGCGCAAACCCGTGTATGAGCCGGGACCTTGACTAACGGCAATGGCATGTAAATCTTTGGTCTTTAAGCCATTTTCTTCCAGTAATTTTTCAATAAAAACATGTAGGAATTCCGCATGAGAATAACCTTCGTTGGCCATTTCTTTAATGGCAATATTTTTGCCGTTCTGCGCAATTGAAACAGAACAATTTTTTGTAGAAGTCTCTATATTAAGAATATAAATCATTTGTAATTTTGAATTTAGACCTGAATTTGTCTGTCGATTTGCTGGTCTAATGAAATAAAAGTTTCGGTTCTTGAAACGCCTTCAATGGCTTGAATTTTGGTGTTTAGTAAAGTCATTAAATGCTCGTTGTCTCGACAAAGAATTTTTATCAAAATGCTCCAATTTCCTGTAGTGTAATGACATTCTAATACTTCTGGAATTTTCTTCAACTCACGAACCGCATCTGGATTACTCGCGGCTTTTTCTAGATAAACACCCACAAATGCCATGGTGCTGTAGCCCAAAACCTTTGTGTTTACTATAAATTTAGAACCAGCAATAACGCCAGATTGTTCTAATTTTCTTAACCGTTGGTGAATCGCTGCTCCCGAAATCCCAATTTTGTTGGCAATTTGAAGAATTGGTTTTCTGGCATCCTCCATCAAATCGCGCAAAATTTCTTTGTCGATGCCATCTATTTCCACTTGTAAGGAATTTATTTTCATGTTTTTAAAAATGAAATTAAAAATTGACTTATTGTTGTAAATTTAAAGCGAAAATAGGTGATTTGATTGTAATAGCAAATTAAATTGAGGATATATTTCTATTTTTAGAAATCCGTAAAATACAACCCCGCTAACGCACAATCCCCTCGTGTGGTTTTTTAAACTAATTTGTTAAGACGAAATGCTCGTTGTAATTTCTCCTAAATTTCAAACTTTACAAAGTTCAAATTGATGACTTAGCTCAACTCTACACACGAAGGGATTCGCGCGGGAGCAGGGGCTTCAAACCACTATTTTAGGGGTGTTAAACCTAATCGTTTGAGTTTTACACTCCCTTTTGGGGGGTTTCAAACCCCCCAAAAGGGAGTGTTATACCTAATTGTTTGGGTTTTATGCATAATCGATAGTGTTTTATACCCCTAATATAGGTGTGTTATACCTCAATGTTTAAGCTTTATATACTTGTTTTTGGGGTTTTATACCTAAACGTTTAGGTTTTATACCTAGTCATTAGGGGTGTTATATCCTAAATCAGCTTTATTTCAATAACGGATTCCGCTATTCAAAAAATATCTTTTCAATTGCTCAACAGCGGCGCAGCGATTGGAACGCTTGCTTGTAATGCCGAAATAAATCGTGAAGAATTGATTTTATTTAAGCTTGAAAGTTTAAATTTCAATAATATCTTTTTTCAGAGAATTTTCTTTGACAAATATTTATACTAGCCCCGATAGAAGTGGAAATCCTTTTTTGGCGATTTTTTATCGCCAAAAAAGATTGGAGCGTATAGCGGGAAATAGCTTCAAAAAAAAATCTAAATTCATAAAACCCGACTCACCGTCAAACCATCGCGTATTGGAAGCAAAACAGTTTCTATTCTCGGGTCATTTTTAAGTAACAAATTATACTCTAAAAGTACTTTTGTAGACAAATCGTTTTTTTGCAATGGCTCCACCACTTTTCCGCTCCAAAGCACATTGTCGGATAAAATGATGCCGCCAGCATTCATTTTGGGTAAAATTAAATGATAATAATTGATATAATTTTCTTTGTCGGCGTCGATAAAAACCAAATCAAATTTCAAATCTAACGTTGGAATTATGTCAACTGCTTCTCCCAAATGTTGTGTAATTTGATTTTTCCAAGGCGATTGGTCAAAGTGTTTTCGCTGAAAATCGACTAATTCTTCTTTGATGTCAATCGTGTG
>CALPKO020000168.1 GCA_943324165.2 Bdellovibrio sp. ZAP7
GGAATTGTTATGAAATTAGAGGAAAGTAACTTCATCGTTTTACTTTCAAATATTTTTATGAAATATTCATCTTTTCCTTTCAATGCTAGTGCATAAATTTTGTCAGCAGATTCTCCAATAATTTTCACAATTTTTTGCTGATCATCCGCTAACTCGACACCGTACGTTATGTTTAATTTGTCTATTTTATTTTGAGATCTTGCGTTGATACACAAAATAAATAACACCATTAATAGTAAGATTTTTTTTTTCATTTTAAAATGTAATAAGTTTTTTTTGATTTTGTTTCGGACAATATTACAAAAAAAACTTACAAAAAAAAATCTTTTTTAAGTTTTTATTAACTATTGATAATCTTTTCCTGATGGCTAATGCTTTCTTGGTGAATCGCTTTGAAAATACTTAAAATAAACTCTTTGCTCAACCCTCTTTCTTGTCCATCTACAATCATTCGTTCTAAAATTTCGCTCCAACGTTTGTTTTGTAAAACCGACACATTTTTTGATTTTTTTAATGCGCCAATTTGCTCTGACACTTTCATTCGATTACCAAATATTTCTAGTAATTTAGCATCGGCAATATCAATTTTTTCCCGTAAATTTTTAATTGTTGTATTAAAATCTGCTTCTTCGGTTGATGGTTTTTTTACTTTTAAATCTTCAAAAATTTGTTTCAAAACACTTGGTGTAACTTGTTGTGCAGCGTCACTCCATGCATTGTCGGGATCAGTGTGGGTCTCTATCATCAAACCATTATAGTTTAAATCTAGTGCTTGTTGCGATACTTCTTGAATCATATCTCGGCGCCCAGTTATGTGTGATGGATCGCAAATTAAAACCAAATCAGGAAATTTATTTTGTAATTCAATCGGAATTTGCCACTCTGGAATATTTCTATACTTTGTTTTTTCGTAAGTCGAAAATCCACGATGAATTACACCAAGATTCTTTATTCCAGCACTATATAAACGTTCAACTCCGCCAATCCAAAGAGCTAAGTCTGGGTTTACAGGATTTTTTACCAAAACAATTTTGTCCGTATTTTGCAAAGCATCTGCAATTTCTTGAACTGCAAATGGATTAACAGTAGTTCGTGCGCCAATCCATAAAACATCAATATCGTGTTCTAAAGCTAGTTTCACGTGGGTGGCATTAGCTACTTCTGTTGCCATCAAAAGGCCTGTTTCTGCTTTTGCTTTTTGCAACCATTTTAGTCCAATGGCACCAACACCTTCAAATCCGCCTGACCGAGTACGTGGTTTCCAGATGCCAGCCCTGAAAATTGATACATCAGAATTTTTGAGTTCGTGCGCGATTTTCAAAACTTGCTCTTCTGTTTCAGCACTACAAGGTCCCGCGATTACTAGCGGATGGGTTAAATTAAAATCATTTAACCATTTTCTATTTTCAGAAGTTATTCTCATATTTTTAAATTCAATTTTTTAAATCAATAACTAGTGAGTAACTTTTTTTACGCGGGTTGGCGTGGCTTGACCGCTAATTATTGATTGAGAACTTATGGCAATCGCTTTTATGATTTCTGTCATATTATTTAAATCTAAAGTCGAAATATCATCACTTACTTTATGATAATTTGGTTCGACATCCATTTTTGAGGTTGAAATTGTGTGCGCAGGAACACCAAAAGCAGCCAAAGTTGCATTGTCCGAACGATAAAAAAGTTGTTCTTGAGGATAAGGATCAGGGTAGAAAGTAAAATTAGTATTTTGTAGATTTCTTTGCAAAATCAAACCAAAATCAGATTTGTCGTAACCTGTAATGTAGGCCGAATTTTTTTTCCATTTGCTTTCTGTTCCAATCATTTCGATGTTGAACATGGCTACAACTTTACTTGGATTGATGTTTTCTGAAAAATAGCCTGAGCCGAGTCCACCAATTTCTTCGCCAGTAAAAGCAACAAAAATAATTGTTCTTGCGTTGTTGTCTAATGCTTTGAAATATTTTGCCAAAGCAATTACAGCTGTTGTGCCAGAGGCATCATCATTGGCACCGTTAAAGATTTTGTCTTCACCATCTCGTTTCATACCCAAATGATCGTAATGTGCAGAAAAAATCACATACTCTTCAGGTTTAGATTTTCCTAAAAGCACACCAACAACATTGTTGGCCAGACGCCTTTTATTGATAAATTCTTGTCTATAATTTTGTAAATTTTTATAAAAATCTAGTCCGATTTTTTCAAATTCGTTTTCTATAAATGCAGATGCAGAATCGATTCCAGCAGAAAAAATTGCTCTTCCCTGCATTTTGTCTGATGCTAAAGTCGATTCAATTCTCACAATTTCTTGCTTGTCGATGGTTGGCTTTTCTTGGGCATGAAGTGAAACTGCTGTTATAAACGAGAGAAATAAAATTATTTTTTTCATATTGTTAGGTTTTCCTATTTCATTCGAAAATCTATGCAAAGTTACAACTCTATCTATGGGTTTTAAAATAATTATGCAAGAAGATTCAAAAAACAATAATTCAAAAAAAAATCTGTTTACATTTGTATAAATTATTATTTATGTCAATCGAAGTCAACAATATTTCAAAAAGTTACGGAAATCAAAAAGCATTGGATAATGTATCATTTTCGATAAAAAAAGGTGAAATTGTTGGTTTTCTCGGTCCCAATGGCGCTGGAAAATCTACGTTAATGAAAATCTTAACCACCTATATTAATGCTGATGAGGGTAGTGCGGCAGTAAATAATTTTGATGTTGTGAAAGAACAAAAGCAAGTGCAACAATCAGTTGGCTATCTGCCAGAACATAATCCTTTGTATTTAGACTTGTACGTTAGAGAATATTTGGCATTCAATGCTGATGTTTATAAAGTTGCGAAATCAAGAATAGAAGAAGTAGTTGTTTTGACTGGTTTATCATCCGAAAGCCACAAAAAAATCAGTCAATTATCCAAAGGTTATCGGCAAAGAGTGGGATTGGCCAATGCGCTTTTGCACAATCCAGCGATTTTAATTTTAGACGAGCCAACAACGGGTTTAGATCCAAATCAGTTAGTTGAAATTAGAAATGTCATAAAAAATGTCGGAAAAGACAAAACCGTTTTCCTCTCCACCCACATCATGCAAGAAGTTGAAGCCATTTGCGATCGCGTAATCATTATCAATAACGGGAAAATTGTTGCCGACAAACAATTGGATAAATTAATTTCTGCCGACAAAGAACAAATTATAGAAGTAGAATTTGACTATAAAATCGAAGAAGAAGCGGTTGCGAGAATTCCACATTTAAAATCTTATAAAAATATACATGATTTTGTTTGGGAATTAACTTTCTTATCCGATAAAGATATGCGACCAGCTGTTTTTGACTTCGCCCATGACAATGGCTTGAAAACTTTACAGCTCAATCAAAAAAATAAAAATTTAGAAGATGTTTTTAGAGAAATTACAAAAAATAATATCTAAAAAATCAATATTTAAATTACAAGCCCTCCTCATAACTAACAAACATATTGATATAGATACTCCTTGAAAGTCGCATAACCAAAGGATACAATACTATTATTGATAAAACAATGGTAACAAACGCTGTTCCAATCGAGGCGTTAAAAAGCACGAAAGCAACCACAAAAGCTGCAATGCCAATAGCAACATTCAAACCGTAACTCACATACATAGCGCCGTAAAAAAACGACGGTTCGATTTGGTATTTTAATCCGCAATGGCTGCAATGGTCGTTCATTTTCAAAATTTTACTCAAATGAAGCAAATTATTGTCCAAATACATGCTTTCTTTTTGACATCGTGGACAACTTCCTGTTAAAATACTATATAATTTGGATCCTTTTTTTAACATTTGCAAAAAATTTGGTTAACCATGTTTATGGTAACACAAATTTACAACTTTAATACTGTTTAAATTTTTCTAAACCAGAAACTTTAGACAATTAACAAATATTTAATAATGCTCAATATTCATAATTTGTCGGTTTCTTTCGGAGGAACTTTTTTGTTTGAAGAAGTAACTTTTAGAATGGGAGCAGGCGATAGAGTAGGACTTGTCGGGAAAAATGGCGCTGGAAAATCAACCATGTTAAAAATATTAGCGGGAGATTTTAAACCAGATTCTGGTAAAATTGCCACCGAAAAAGAAGTCAAAATCGGATTTTTGCGACAAGATATTGATTTTGAACAAGGAAGAACAGTTTTAGAAGAAGCCTATCAAGCATTTACTGAAATCCAAGAAGTAGAACGAAAATTAGAAGAAATAAATCATCAATTGGTAACCAGAACCGATTATGAAAGTGAAGAGTATTCGCAAATAATTGAAGATTTATCGATATTTACCCATCGATTTGAATTGCTTGGAGGTTATAATTATGCGGGAGAAACAGAAAAAATACTAATAGGTTTAGGTTTTAAAAGAGAAGTTTTTAACAACCAAACTGAAACCTTTTCTGGTGGTTGGAGAATGCGAATTGAGTTGGCAAAATTGCTTTTGCAGTCCAACGATATTTTACTTTTAGATGAACCAACCAACCACTTGGATATAGAAAGTATCATTTGGTTAGAAAGTTTTTTGAGAAATTATACAGGCGTCGTGGTAATTGTTTCGCATGATAAAATGTTTTTAGATAATGTAACGAACAGAACCATCGAAATTTCATTAGGAAAAGCATATGATTTTAATAAACCTTATTCGCAATATTTAGAATTGCGTCATGAAATTCGTGAAAA
>CALPKO020000169.1 GCA_943324165.2 Bdellovibrio sp. ZAP7
ACAACATGACTTTCCATGCCATAACCAATGCCTTTATCCGCTAAATTTTCGCAACGGTACTGTTCATTAATTGGTGTTGAAAGTCCATAACCATTGTTTTCAATCACAAATAAAACTGGTAATTCCCAAACAGAAGCAATATTCAATGCTTCATGAAAATCTCCTTCAGAAGTAGCACCTTCGCCGGTAAAAACAGCTGTTACTTTTCCGTTTTTCTTCAACTTATTTGCCAAAGCAATTCCATCTGCAACACCTAGTTGTGGACCAAGATGGGATATCATTCCGATGATTTTATATTCTTGTGTGCCAAAATGAAAACTTCGGTCCCTGCCTTTCGTAAATCCATTTGCTTTTCCTTGCCATTGCGAAAACAAGCGGTACAACGGAATATTTCTTCCTGTAAAAACGCCTAAATTGCGGTGCATTGGTAAAATATATTCATCATTATCTAAAACAGCAGTTACGCCAACGGCAATAGCTTCTTGACCAATCCCAGAAAACCATTTTGAGACTTTTCCTTGACGGATAAGAATCAACATTTTTTCTTCAATTAATCTTGGCGTGAGAATTCTTTGGTATAAATCGAGGAGTTTTTCGTTGGTCAGGTTTTTTCTGTCGAAATTCATTTTGTTTTTCTTAAATGTGTTGCAAAAGTATAAAAAAAGGAATGGTAGCGGATTAATTTTTACGAATTTATTCAGTTAAAATAGAATAAAACAAATAATTGATAATTCAGAAGTATTTCATAAATATTGAATTAAAAACTTATATAATTGTAAATTTGCACTTTCACAAAAATTTATGCTCAAAACTGGATTTCTGCGCTACATCAATAACTTTAGGGGCTTTACTCGTGAAGTATGGATTTTGGCAATCATCACATTTATCAACCGGGCTGGCACAATGGTTTTGCCATTTCTTTCTAAATATTTAAAGGAAGATTTGGGCTATAGTTACAGTCAAGTTGGTTGGATAATGGTGTGTTTTGGATTGGGTTCTATGCTAGGTTCTTTTATGGGTGGAAAATTATCAGACAAAATCGGATTTTATAAAGTAATGGTTTTCAGTCTTTTTACGAGTGGATTGCTATTTTTTGTAATTCAATTTGTTACTTCTTTTTGGGGCTTATGCCTTTCCATGTTCCTAATTATGTCGGTTGCCGATATGTTCCGACCTGCCATGTTTGTGTCCATCGGCAGTTATGCAAAACCCGAAAACCGCGCACGGGCTTTTACTTTGGTTCGATTAGCAGTCAATTTAGGATTTGCCGCCGGACCTGCTTTGGGTGGATTAATCATTATGAATATGGGTTACCATGGTTTGTTTTGGGCAGACGGTATCACTTGCATAATTGCTATTACCATTTTTGCCATTTTAGTAAAAGAGAAAAAAGCTGTAATTGAAGAAAAAGTATATGAGCTGGAAACCAAGCCAAAATCAGTATTTGACGACAAAATATTTTGGATTTTCTTGTTTGTTTGTTTTGCTACTGCGATGATATTTTTTCAAATATTTTCGACTTTACCACTTTATCACCATGAAAAATATGGGTTAACAGAGTTTCAAACCGGCTTGCTCATGACATTGAACGGCTTGCTGATTTTTATTTTAGAAATGCCAATCGTAAGTTATTTTGAAAGAAAGAAAACCAGTAAAATAAAATTGATTCTATACGGTTCTTTGATGATGGCGATGAGTTTCTATGTTTTATTGATGGCGAATTGGGCCGGCATTTTAGTCATTAGTATTTTGTTTATCACGTTTGGTGAAATGTTTATATTTCCGTTTTCAAATTCTTTCGCGTTGAGTAGGGCTCCGAAAGGACAAGAAGGAAAATACATGGCACTTTTTACGATGAGTTTTAGTTTGGCTCATATCGGAAATTCCAAAATCGGAATGGAACTCATCAGTCGGTTTGGCTATAATTTTAATTGGATTTTTATGGGTAGCGTTGGAATGATTGCTGTTTTGGGTTGCCTCTATTTATTGAAATTGTTGGCTATAAAAAAAGTTTAAAATATGACTATTGAACTAAATAACTTTTTTACAATTAAAAAAAGCAACCATTACTGATTGCTTTTTTAAATTAAAATTTTATAACTATTGAATTCTTGCTTTCAACTCCATTGCTTTTGCAGTCATTTCTAAAGCGTTGTAAACACTGACTAAAACTTTTTTAGCTTCATTGTTTTTGTCATCTAAAGCGATTGTTTTTTCTAAATATGATACTGCAACTTTCAAAATTTCGTCTCTTTGTTTCTTCAAAGCAGCATATTTTTTATTGTCCGCTTCCGAAGTTCCTAATTTGTTCATCACTTCTAAAATCTTAGTAGATTCGTCAATTTTTACTGATGACAAATTATAGTAGGCATTAGAAAAATTTGGATCAATTTCTATCGCTTTTAGATAATATTTTTCAGCACTTGCAGCATCTTTGTTGTTTGAACTGATTACGCCTAAGTTAAAAACTAACTCTGCATTGCGAGGATTTTTCTCTAGAGCTTCATTAATTATCTTTTTATAGGTGTCGAAATCTTTGGTTTCATAATACAAATTAGCTTCGGTAATTATTAAAGATTCATCATCAGGATTAGCTTTTCTGGCATCGATGATGGCTTTTTTTGCTTCATCAACTTTGCCGCTTTCAACATAAATTAAAGCTATATTTTTGTAGATCTCTCCTCGTTTTGAAGGAATTTTTTCATCCCTAGGAGCGATGTATAATTTAGCTTTTACTTTTAAATCACGATCAGCTTTTGCTTCGGGCGTTCCTCCGAAAAATTCTTCTTTTTCACCAATCAAATTTTTAGCATAATAGGCCACTCCTTCGCCCGAATAATTCAATTTAATCAATTCGTTATAATAGGACAAAGCATTTGGATATTCTTGCGCGTTTACTGCATAACTTGCTGCAAAATATAAATTTTCGACTTCTTTAGTATCCAATAAATACAAATCATGCATGATGGAAGACACTTCTTTAAACTGCTTTTTGTCAGCTAAATTAAATGCTAAATTTGTAAAAATTGGTTTGTAGGCAACAATCGTTTCTTGAATTTTATCAGTATAGACTTTTTTACCAGATTTATTTTCAAATGCTAAAGTCGAATTTAAACCTTCTGTTATTAAACTTACGCTTTTGGCGTCCAAAATTGCAGCAGTTTGAGATGGCGTAGCACTTTTCCCTAAGGCATTAAGCTCTACAATTGGTAAGGTAGCTTTGTAGAAATGCGCGTAAACTTTATCGCTTTCTTCAGTTGCAACAGCTTCTAATTTTGATAAATTTGTTTTAAAATCGGCCACATCAGTAGCAGTTGGTGTTTCTTTTGCATAGATTTTTTTCAACGCTTTCATTTCGTCTTTTTGAGCAAAAGTGCTCAGCGAAATTAAAATTGTTCCTGCTAAAATAACATATTTAGTTTTCATTTATAATATGGTTTTTTAATTACTATTTTATAAAAACGAATTTCACTCCTAATTATAAGGAATGAAATTCGTATTATTTAAATTTATTCTTCGTCGCTATCGTCTTCTTCATCAGACAAATCATCATCTTCTTCAACTTCATCCGAATCATCATCGTCATCGTCGTCATCTGAAGTTCCATCATCTTCTAAAATTTCTAAAACTGGCTTCACTCTTTCGATAGCTTCCGTTTCGATAACATTTCCATCTTCGTCAACCACCACTTCTGCAACATCATCTTTCATTACTTTTGTAACGGCAGCAATAGAATCGTTTCCTTTAATATTGATTAATTTTACGCCTTGAGTGGCTCTTCCCATCACGCGCAAATCTTCAACAGCCATACGAATGGTTAATCCAGATTTGTTGATTATCATCAAATCATCAGCATCAGTAACCGCATTTATCGAAATAAGTTTACCTGTTTTTTCAGTGATATTTAAGGTTTTAACCCCTTTTCCACCACGGTTTGTAATTCTATATTCGTCTAAGCTAGATCGTTTTCCGTATCCGTTTTCGGCAACTACAAGAATTTCGCTGTTCATGTCGTTTACAGAAACCATTCCGATTACTTCGTCAGTATCGTCTTTCAACACAATTCCGCGCACACCAGAAGCTGTTCTTCCCATCGGACGGGTTTTTGTTTCTTCAAAACGAACCAATTTACCAGATTTTACAGCCAAAATAATTTGACTTTTTCCGTCCGTTAATTTGGCTTCTAATAATTCATCACCATCTTTGATAGTAATTGCAGCAACACCATTTACACGCGGCTTAGAATATTTGTCTAAAGAAGTTTTCTTTACTTGTCCTTTTTTCGTTACCATAATAAGGTTATGGCTCAAGGTATATTCCTTGTCTTTAAGGTCTTGTGTGCATATAAATGCTTTTACTTTATCGTCGCTTTCAATGTTGATTAAGTTTTGCAAAGCACGACCTTTGGCTGTTTTGCTTCCTTCTGGAATTTCATAAACCCGCATCCAGAAACATTTACCTTTTTGGGTAAAGAACATCATATATTGATGATTGGTTGCAACGAACATGTGTTCTAAGAAATCTTGGTCTCTAGTTCCTGCACTTTTTTGACCAACTCCACCTCTGTTTTGTGTTTTGTATTCTGTTAAATTGGTTCGTTTGATATAACCTGCATGAGAAATAGTAATTACCACATTTTCATCTGCAATTAAATCTTCAATACTTACATCTCCACCAGAA
>CALPKO020000170.1 GCA_943324165.2 Bdellovibrio sp. ZAP7
TCATCATTTTAAAACCAAGTTTTGTCGGTGGTTTTCGTGGAACAAAAGAGTGGATTCAAATTGCGGAAAAATTAAATATTGGTTGGTGGATTACTTCCGCGCTAGAAAGCAACATTGGTTTGAATGCGATTGCACAGTGGACCTATTTACAAAAAAACAAAATGCCCCAAGGTTTAGGAACTGGGGCACTTTATACTAATAATTTTAATTGTCCACTAAAAGTTGAAGATGGAAATTTGTACTATGATAAAAATTTAGAATGGCATTTTAATTTTAAAAACTTTAGCTGAACATTTTAGCAATTTTTTCTGCTTTCTTGCTTTCCGAATAATCATAAAAACCTTCACCTGATTTGGCGCCTAATTTTCCAGCGCGAACCATATTAACCAGCAAAGGACAAGGCGCATATTTTGGATTTTTAAAACCATCGTGCATTACATTCAGAATCGCCAAACAAACGTCAAGCCCAATAAAATCTGCTAATTGAAGTGGTCCCATTGGCTGTCCCATTCCGAGTTTCATTACAGTATCAATTTCATAAACACCTGCCACTTTGTTATACAATGTTTCAATGGCTTCGTTAATCATTGGCATCAAAATTCTGTTGGCGACAAATCCCGGATAATCGTTGACTTCAACTGGCGTTTTACCTAATTTTAGAGACAACTCCATGATTATTTTAGTTACATCATCAGAAGTGTTATAACCACGAATGATTTCCACTAATTTCATAATTGGCACCGGATTCATAAAGTGCATTCCGATAACTCTTTCTGGATGCGCCACAACCGAACCGATTTGAGTAATTGAAATCGACGAAGTGTTGGTTGCTAAAATGGTATTGTGTGCACAAATTTCGTTCAGTTGTTTGAAGATTTGCAATTTCAAACCTACGTTTTCTGTTGCCGCTTCCACCACCAAATCTACCCCAACTACGCCGTCATTTATATCGGTATAAGTGATAATATTATTGATTGTTTTGATTTTCTCCTCGTCAGAAATAGTTCCTTTTGCAACCATTCTGTCTAAATTATTAGCAATGGTCATCATTCCATTTTCTAAAGATTTTTCCGAAACATCAATCAATTTTACAGTAAATCCACTTTGGGCAAAAGTATGCGCGATACCATTTCCCATTGTTCCAGCTCCGATTACAGCAATTATTTTCATAAGTATATTTTTTTGTGGAGTTTCAAGTTTAAACTTTCAGGTTCAGAATTAAGCTCCAACTGAATTTTGGTTATTTTTCATTGATTCAATTATCATGTAAGCCACTCGCAAAGCTTCAGTTCCATCTTCTAAAGTGACTGTTGCCTTTGAATCGGAATTAATAGCATCAGCAAAGTCTTCTAATTCATCTAAAATGGCATTGTTATTTTCTACTTCTGGATTCGAAAAATAGATTTGTTTCTTTACTCCTTCTGCATTTTGCAAAATCATGTCAAAATCGCCAGGGTTTTCTGGTGCATCTTTCATTTTTACAACCTCACATTTTTTCTCTAAAAAATCAACTGATATGTACGCGTCTTTCTGAAAGAACCTTGATTTACGCATGTTTTTCAGAGAAATTCTACTTGAAGTTAAATTCGCAACGCAACCATTTTCAAACGCTATCCTAGCATTGGCAATATCAGGCGTTTCAGATATTACGGCCACTCCACTGGCGTGAATTGTTTTTACTTTAGATTTTACAACGCTTAATATGGCATCAATATCGTGTATCATCAAATCTAAAACTACCGGAACGTCTGTGCCACGAGGATTGAATTCTGCCAATCGATGGGTTTCGATAAACATTGGGTTTTCAATCATATTTTTAGTCGCAATAAAAGCAGGATTGAATCTTTCTACTTGACCAACTGCACCTTTTACTTTAAATTCGTTTGCCAACGCTATGATTTCCTCTGCTTCTTCAACCGTATTTGAAATTGGTTTTTCAATAAAAACATGCTTTCCAGATTTGATAGCAACTTTCGCACATTTATAATGGGAAAGTGTCGGTGTAACAATGTCAATAACATCAACTGCGTGAAGCAATGTTGCAATGGTATGGAATTGTTTATAGCCGAATTCGTTTGCTATTTTTGCACCACTTTCTTGATTTTCATCATAAAAACCAACCAATTCATATTTTGAAGATTGTTGAAGTAATCTTAAATGTATTTTTCCGAGATGCCCAGCACCTAAAACGCCAACTTTAAGCATAAAAAAGATTTTTAACAAAAATACTATTTTAGTTTAAAGTTTGAGTCTAAAGTTTGAAAAGTTTAAATAGATAGTAATTATAGCATTTGGAATTTGAGAAATTTACTGCTAATTTTACGCAAATTAATTCGCCCTAAAATTGAACGATTCAGCCAAACACCAAGGACTACGAAACTTATTAGCAAAAATACTTTTAGATAAAGGAATTAAAGACCAAAATGTTTTAGATGCAATAAGGAAAATTCCAAGACATTTATTCTTAGATTCAAGTTTTGAAGATTATGCTTATCAAGACAAAGCTTTTCCGATAGCTGCAGGTCAAACTATCTCACAACCCTATACAGTGGCGTTTCAAAGTGAATTATTACAAATAAAAAAAGATGATAAAGTGCTTGAAATCGGAACCGGTTCTGGTTACCAAACCGCAGTTTTATGCTTATTAGGTGCGAAAGTGTACAGTGTAGAACGACAAAACGAATTGTTTAAAAAAACGGCTGTACTGTTACCTAAATTGGGAATTCGTCCCAAACACCTGTCTTTTGGTGATGGTTATAAAGGTTTAGAGCACTATGCTCCATTTGACAGTATTATCGTTACCGCTGGCGCGCCGATAATTCCAAAACCATTGATGGCACAATTAAAAATTGGTGGAAGATTGGTCATTCCAGTTGGAGAAAAAGAACAAATCATGACACTTTTGATAAGAAAAAACGAAACCCAATTCGAAAAACACGAATTTGGAGATTGTAAATTTGTCCCACTTTTAGAAAAGAAAAATTAATTAAATCTCTCTATAATAAACAAAATATTGATTTCCCTTAAATTTTGATTTTAAAAACACTTCACATTATCAAATAGTTAATCCAAATAATAAAAGGTTTTTTATATGGAATTAAAGTGTACCTTTGCAACTTCAAAAAAATACTGATGGAATCTATAAGAAACATTGCAATTATTGCCCACGTTGACCACGGAAAAACTACTTTGGTTGATAAAATTATGTACCACTGTCAACTTTTTCGTGATAACGAAAATACTGGCGATTTAATTCTTGACAACAACGATTTAGAGCGTGAAAGAGGAATTACGATTACCTCTAAAAACGTTTCTGTTCAATATAAAGGAACAAAAATCAACATTATCGACACACCTGGTCACGCCGATTTTGGTGGAGAGGTGGAGCGTGTTTTGAACATGGCAGATGGTGTTTGCCTTTTGGTCGATGCCTTTGAAGGTCCGATGCCGCAAACGCGTTTTGTACTTCAAAAAGCAATCGATTTAGGTTTAAAACCTTGCGTCGTAATTAATAAAGTGGACAAAGAAAACTGTACACCAGAAGAAGTGCACGAAAAAGTTTTCGATTTGATGTTTGAATTGGGCGCAGAAGAATGGCAATTGGATTTTCCAACTGTTTATGGTTCTGCTAAAAACAATTGGATGTCTGACCACTGGGAAAATATAACTGATAATATTGAAGCATTGTTGGACATGGTTATTGCTAATGTTCCAGCACCAAAAGTTTCTGAAGGAACTCCACAAATGCTAATTACTTCTTTAGATTTTTCTGCTTTTACTGGTCGTATCGCGATTGGTAGATTAGAAAGAGGTGTTTTGAAAGAAGGAATGCCAATTTCTTTGGTGAAAAGAGATGGTACGGTAATGAAATCAAGAATTAAAGAATTACATACTTTTGAAGGATTAGGTCGTAAAAAGATACAACAAGTTGTTGCTGGAGATATCTGTGCAATTGTTGGAGTTGAAGGATTTGAAATTGGTGACACCATTGCCGATTTTGAAAATCCTGAGGCACTGCAAACCATTGCCATCGATGAGCCAACAATGAGTATGTTGTTTACCATTAACGATTCTCCATTTTTTGGAAAAGAAGGTAAATTTGTAACTTCTAGACATATTCGTGACCGTTTGACAAAAGAATTAGAGAAAAATTTGGCCATGAAATTGGGCGAAACTGACTCTGCAGATAAATTCATGGTTTTTGGACGTGGCGTTTTGCACTTGTCTGTACTTATTGAAACAATGAGAAGAGAAGGTTACGAAATGCAAATTGGACAACCACAGGTTATTATCAAAGAAATTGATGGTAAAAAATGTGAACCAATTGAAGAATTAACAATCGACTTGCCAGAATCACTTTCTGGTCGTGCTGTTGAGTTTGTTACTTTGCGTAAAGGCGAAATGTTGAGCATGGAAACTAAAGGAGAGCGTATGGTGATAAAATTCAATATTCCATCTCGTGGAATTATCGGATTGCGTAACCAATTGTTAACTGCTACTGCTGGTGAGGCCATTATGGCACACCGTTTTATAGGATATGAGCCATACAAAGGAGAAATTTCTGGACGTAACAAAGGTTCGTTAATTTCTATGGAAAAAGGAAAAGCTATTCCTTATTCTATCGATAAGTTACAAGATCGTGGTAAGTTTTTTGTTGAACCAAATGCCGA
>CALPKO020000171.1 GCA_943324165.2 Bdellovibrio sp. ZAP7
AGATCCAAGAAAAGCGAATCAAATGGTTAGAGGTGTTGTTGCACTTCCACACGGAACTGGAAAAAACATGAGAGTGCTTGCACTTGTTACACCAGACAAAGAAGCAGAAGCTAAAGAAGCTGGTGCAGATTTCGTTGGATTGGATGATTATCTTCAAAAAATTAAAGATGGTTGGACAGACGTTGACGTTATCGTTACTATGCCAGCTGTTATGGGAAAATTAGGCCCATTAGGTCGTATATTAGGGCCTCGTGGTTTAATGCCAAATCCTAAGACAGGAACTGTAACAATGGAAATTGGTAAAGCAGTTGCTGAAATTAAAGCTGGTAAAATCGATTTCAAAGTCGACAAAACTGGTATCATTCACGCAGGAATCGGAAAGGTGTCTTTTGATGCTGATAAAATTACCGAAAATGCTCAAGAAATTATTCAAACATTAATCAAACTTAAACCAACTGCGGCTAAAGGAACATACATCAAAAGTATTTACCTTACAAGCACTATGAGTCCAGCTATTGCGCTTGACCCAAAGGCAATTTAATTGGTAGTTAAAAATTTATAGTATGACTAGAGAAGAAAAATCAATTGCTATCCAAAATTTAACTGCACAGTTAGCGGATTCAAACGTGGTTTATGTTTCAGATATATCTGGACTTAATGCAGAAACTACTTCCAATTTAAGAAGAGCTTGTTTTAAAGCTGGAATTAAATTAGAAGTTGTAAAAAACACTTTGCTTGTAAAAGCAATGGAGGCTTCTGCAAATGATTATGGTGATTTGCCATCGGTTTTGTCTGGAAACAGTGCTATCTTCATTGCTGAAGTAGCTAATGCTCCTGGGAAAATCATCAAAGAATTTCGTAAAAGAAATGATAAGCCGATTTTTAAGGGTGCTTACATCAATTCAGAAATTTACATAGGAGACAACTTATTGGATTCATTGGCAACTTTGAAATCAAAAGAAGAAGTTATTGGAGAAATCATAGGATTACTTCAATCTCCTGCACAAAGAGTTATTTCAGCTCTTTTAAACCAATTCAAAGACAAAGAAGAGGTTGCTTAATTAGAAGATTTCTTTCCGATGATTTCGGACTTGAAGTTGAATAGTTAAGTTAAAAAACACGCGCACAATAATAAATTATAATTTTTACAAATCATTTTAAAACGATAGAAAAAATGGCAGATTTGAAACAATTCGCAGAACAATTAGTTAATCTTACTGTAAAAGAAGTTAACGATTTAGCAACAATATTAAAAGACGAGTACGGTATCGAGCCAGCAGCTGCAGCAGTTGTTGTATCAGGTGGTGGAGATGCAGTAGTTGAAGAAGCTCAAACAGAATTTACAGTTATCTTGAAAGAGGCTGGAGCTTCTAAATTAGCAGTAGTAAAATTAGTTAAAGAACTTACTGGTTTAGGTTTGAAAGAAGCTAAAGAAGTAGTTGATAGCGCACCAAGTCCTGTTAAAGAAGGTGTTACTAAAGAAGAAGCTGAAGGCTTGAAAAAAGCTTTAGAAGAAGCTGGAGCTGTTGTTGAACTTAAATAGTTCTCACAGTTTTTAGAATTTGGTTTAGGTCTTGGAACACTCCAATGACCTAAACCCTTTTTCGTATAATAAAACTATAATAATTTTTTATTATAAAATAGTTCAAAATACCAAATTGTTTTTAAATCAATACGATGAAAAAAAGGAATAACTTGAGTTTACTCATTTATAAATTTTAAAGAGGTATTGAATAAAAAAGAAAGTATAGATTGTTTTATAAATTAAACAGTGTTTTTACACTAAAATTTACTTTTTTTTAATCAAAATTTTGTCCATTGATGTTAACAAATCAAACCGAAAGATTAAATTTTGCCTCCACAAAAAACATACCAGATTATCCAGATTTTCTTGATATTCAGGTTAAATCGTTTAAAGATTTTTTTCAATTAGAAACTAAATCAGACGAAAGAGGCGACGAAGGGTTATACAACACCTTCATGGAAAATTTTCCAATCACCGATACACGTAATCAATTCGTTTTAGAATTTTTAGACTATTTTGTCGATCCACCTCGTTACACCATTCAAGAATGTATCGAAAGGGGTTTGACTTATAGCGTTCCTCTAAAAGCAAGATTAAAATTATATTGTACTGATCCTGAGCATGAAGATTTTGAAACTATTGTTCAAGATGTATATTTAGGAACAATTCCTTATATGACTCCAAGTGGTACTTTTGTAATCAACGGTGCCGAACGTGTTGTTGTTTCCCAATTGCACCGTTCTCCAGGGGTTTTCTTCGGACAATCATTCCATGCAAATGGAACAAAATTATATTCTGCACGTGTAATTCCTTTCAAAGGTTCGTGGATTGAATTTGCTACGGATATCAATAGTGTAATGTACGCTTATATTGATAGAAAGAAAAAACTTCCTGTAACAACTTTATTCCGTGCAATCGGTTTTGAACGTGATAAAGATATTCTTGAAATTTTTGACCTTGCCGAAGAAATTAAAGTTTCTAAAACAAGTTTAAAAAAATACATCGGTAGAAAATTAGCAGCTCGTGTATTGAACACGTGGCATGAAGATTTTGTTGATGAAGATACAGGCGAAGTTGTTTCTATCGAACGTAATGAAATTATACTTGATAGAGATACTATAATTGACAAAGATAATGTGGAAGAAATTATCGATGCCAATGTAAAATCTATTTTGTTGCACAAAGAAGATGCTAATCAAGCTGATTATGCCATCATTCATAATACATTACAAAAAGATCCAACCAATTCTGAAAAAGAAGCCGTTGAGCACATTTACAGACAATTGCGTAATGCAGAACCGCCTGATGAAGAAACTGCTCGTGGAATTATAGATAAATTGTTCTTTTCTGATCAACGTTACAACCTTGGTGAAGTAGGTCGTTATAGAATGAACAAAAAACTTGGGTTAGATATTCCAATGGAAAAGCAAGTCTTGACCAAAGAAGATATCATTACCATTGTTAAATATTTGATTGAATTGATCAACTCTAAAGCAGAAATTGATGATATTGATCACTTATCAAACCGTCGTGTAAGAACAGTTGGAGAACAACTTTCTGCACAATTTGGTGTTGGACTTGCTCGTATGGCAAGAACCATTAGAGAACGAATGAACGTTAGAGATAACGAGGTGTTTACACCAATTGATTTGATTAATGCGAAAACATTATCTTCAGTTATCAACTCTTTCTTTGGTACAAACCAATTGTCTCAATTCATGGATCAAACCAATCCTTTGGCAGAGATAACACACAAAAGACGTTTGTCAGCACTAGGGCCAGGTGGACTTTCTCGCGAAAGAGCTGGATTTGAGGTGCGTGACGTTCACTACACCCACTACGGAAGACTTTGCCCAATTGAAACTCCTGAGGGACCAAACATTGGATTGATTTCTTCACTAGGAGTTTATGCGAAAGTAAACGGAATGGGTTTCATCGAAACACCTTACCGTAAAGTAAATAAAGGAATTATTGACCTTGTAAATACGCCAGTATATTTAAGTGCTGAAGAAGAAGAAGGAAAATTAATTTCTCAAGCGAATATTAGTGTTGATGCTAACGGAAAAATTCTAGCGGAAAAAGTAATTGCCCGTGAAGAAGGTGATTTTCCAGTAGTTGATCCATCTAAAATTGATTATGCTGATGTTGCTCCAAATCAAATTGCATCCATTTCGGCATCTTTAATTCCATTTTTGGAACATGATGATGCGAATAGAGCTTTGATGGGATCTAACATGATGCGTCAAGCCGTTCCGTTGCTTCGTCCAGAAGCACCAATTGTAGGAACTGGTTTAGAGCGTCAAGTGGCTTCTGATTCAAGGGTTTTGATTAACGCTGAAGGTCCTGGAACTGTTGAATACGTTGATGCTAATATCATTACTATTAAATACGACAGATCTGACGAGGAAAGAATGGTTAGTTTTGAAGAAGATGAGAAAACATATAATCTTATCAAATTCAGAAAAACGAATCAATCTACAAGTATTAACCTTAAACCTATCGTAAGAAAAGGGGATAGAGTGGTGCTTGGTCAAGTTTTATCGGAAGGTTATGCTACTCAAAATGGAGAATTGGCTTTAGGTCGTAACTTAAAAGTGGCATTTATGCCATGGAAAGGTTACAACTTTGAAGATGCGATTGTGATTTCTGAAAAAGTAGTTCGTGATGATATTTTTACGTCTATTCATATTGATGATTATTCATTAGATGTAAGAGATACTAAATTGGGTAACGAAGAATTAACCAATGATATTCCAAACGTTTCTGAAGAAGCCACAAAAGACTTAGATGAAAACGGAATGATTAGAATTGGTGCCGAAGTGAAACCTGGCGATATTCTTATTGGTAAAATTACACCTAAAGGAGAATCAGATCCTACACCAGAAGAGAAATTGCTTCGTGCAATCTTCGGTGATAAAGCAGGTGATGTAAAAGATGCTTCATTAAAAGCTTCACCATCATTACATGGTGTTGTATTGGACAAAAAATTGTTCGCAAGAGCAGTAAAAGACAAACGCAAACGTACCCAAGATAAAGATGCTTTAGGCGCTTTAGAAATGGAATTTGAAACTAAATTTGTTGAATTAAAAGACAAATTAATTGATAAATTGTTCAATATTGTAAACG
>CALPKO020000172.1 GCA_943324165.2 Bdellovibrio sp. ZAP7
AAATTTATGGGACGGCGAAAGAAAAAACATCTGTAATTTCATTTAATATCGGAAATATTCATCCTTACGATATCGGCGTAATTATTGATAAATTAGGAATTGCTTTAAGAACTGGGCACCATTGTGCACAGCCAGTCATGGATTTCTTTAAAATACCCGGAACAATTAGGGCGAGTTTTGCATTTTACAATACCAAAGAAGAAATTGATATATTTGTAAACGCTATCAAAAAAGCGAAAATGATGCTAGAATAATAATTTATAAATCTTTCAAAATGAAAATTTACGCTTTAATATTACTAAACATTTTTTTATCGAAAGGATGTGGTTCAGACGAACAAATAGAGATGAAATCTGCAGTGGTTGAATATACAGCAACGACGAGAGGGTTTTTTCAAAAAGTAACGGTTAAAAATCAAGAAGTTTTTGTAACAAAAGACAGAAATTCTGGTGAAATAGGAACAGCAACAAAAATTTCTGATGCAGATTGGAAAGAACTAATAAATGATTTTAAAGACATTAATTTAGAAGAAATTCCAAATTTAAAATCGCCTACGGAAAAACGGTTTTACGATGGCGCGGCGATTGCAAATTTAAATATTACTTTCAAAGATAAAACATACAAAAGTCAATCGTTTGACCATGGATTTCCCCCAGCAGAAATAGAAAAATTAGTGAATAAAATCAATGCCTTGGTTAAAATATAATGACAATAAAAGAGATACAGGCCGAAATTATAGACGAGTTTTCGATGTTCGACGATTGGATGGAGCGCTACGAATACATCATTGAACTTGGTAAAAATTTGCCTCTAATTAAAGAAGAATTCAAAATTGAAGACAATATCATCAAAGGATGTCAGTCGAAAGTTTGGCTGAAAGGGCAAGAAAGCGAGGACAGAATCATTTTTACGGCCGATAGTGATGCCATTCTAACAAAGGGAATAATTGCCATTTTAATCAGAACCTTTTCTCAACAAAAAGCCATAGATATTTTGCAGGCCGATATGGATTTTATTGATACAATTGGCTTAAAAGAACACCTTTCCCCAACGAGGGCAAATGGTTTGGTGTCGATGATAAAAAATATAAAAATGTATGCACTTGCATTTCAATCTAAAAACTAAAAAACATGGAAGAATTTAACGATACAATCAACCTTGGCGACAATGTTGTCAAAAAACTCAAAGGTATTTACGACCCAGAAATACCCGTAGATATTTACGAATTGGGATTGATTTATGACGTGATGATTAATGAAGAAAACGATGTTAAAATTTTGATGACATTGACTTCTCCAAATTGTCCTGTTGCTGAAAGTTTACCAAAAGAAGTTGAAGACAAAGTAAAATCTATTGACCAAGTAAATTCATGCGAAGTGGAAATCACTTTCGATCCACCTTGGAGCAAAGATTTGATGAGCGAAGAAGCAAAATTAGAACTCGGAATGCTGTAGATTTTTAATTTAAGATTAACAATTGCTGATTTCAGAATTTAAAATGAGTGAAATTATAAACAAAGTTGCCAATTCACAACTAGTAGTTTTCGATTTAGAAGATTATTATCCTGCAGGAATACGCAAAGAGATTGACATCGCCCAATGGCTTTTTGAGGGTTTTATATTAAAGGAAAAAGACTTTAGAGCTTATTTAAAAGCACATGATTGGTCTCAATACCAAAGTTGTTATGTGGTGATAATTTGTTCAACAGATGCGACAATGCCAACTTGGGCGTCGGTTTTGGTCGCAGTTAACGTCACTCCATTTGCCAAAAAAGTTATTTCTGGTAGTTTAGAAGATTTAGAAACTTCACTATATACCAACATTTTACCAAACTTAGATTATTCCGTTTATAAAGATAAGCCCGTTATTTTGAAAGGATGTTCTAAAAAACCAGTCCCATTGAGCGCCTATGTCTTGGCAGTACAATTGTTGCAACCTTTTGCAAAAAGCATTATGTATGGCGAAGCTTGTTCAGCAGTTCCTCTCTTTAAAAGGGTTAATAAATAAAATTTGTAGTTTGTATTTTAACATTTTTTGTAATATTGTAAAATACCTCGAAAAAAATTAAAATGAAAAAAATAGTACAACTATGCTTGATTTTGTTTATAACAACCCTAACCTTCGGGCAAAACAATGATAAAGAAATAATTATAAACACTGAAAAAGCCATTAAATCGTTAACCGATTCAACCCATGTTGGTTGGAAATCCAATGGTAACGTTTCTTTTTTGTTCAACCAATCTAATTTCAATAATTGGTTAGCTGGAGGTGAAAATAACGTTTCTGGAAATTTAGGAATCAACTACAATTTTAATTACAAAAAGAAAGACATTACATGGGACAACAAGGTTTTGTCTTCTTATGGATTATTGCAATCTAAAAATGCTGCTTTCGAGAAAAAAACCGATGACCGTTTCGAATTTAATTCTGTTTTAGGTAAAAAAGCATTTGGCGAGTGGTATTATTCGTTGTTTTTAAACTTTAGAACCCAGTTTACCAAAGGATTTATTTATTCTAAAGACATCAACGGACAAGAAATAAGAACAGAAAACACCAACATTTTATCTCCAGGATATTTGACTTTTGGACCTGGTTTATTTTGGAAAAAAACCGATAATTTGAAAATAAATTTAGCACCACTTACCTCGAAATTAACTTTTGTAGATAAAAATTTCACTTCTATGCCAGATTATGTAAAAGGAAGTTATTTTGGTGTGGATGCTAACAAAAGCACTTTGTATCAGTTAGGATTTTATGCTTCGGGGTATTATAAATTTGACATTATGAAAAATGTCTCGGCAGAAAACGCCTTAAATTTATTTACGAATTATTTAGAAGAACCATCAAACATCGATTTAGATTATTCGCTGTCGATTGTGATGCAAGTAAATAAGTATTTATCGACAAACATTGCTTTTCAAACCATTTATGATGACAATGCTTTCGCTGGATTTCAAACCAGACAAATTTTTGGTTTAGGATTAAATTATGGCTTTTAATCCGTAATATTAGCTTAAAAAAATTCCAAATCTTGTTTTTTGAGATTTGGAATTTTTTTTATTTAAAAGATACTCTTTCATTAAATCACCATCGTCAACTGGATTCTTTTTCGGTCTTCATCCACTTCTACAACTTTCACGGTAACATGTTGGTGCAATTTTACTACTTCATTCACATCGCTCACAAAACCTACTTTGAGTTGTGAAATATGCACCAATCCGCTTTCTTTGATTCCAATGTCAACAAAGCAACCAAAAGCAGTAATGTTATTAACAATTCCGGGTAAAATCATTCCGTTTCTTACGTTTTTAATGGTCGTAACGGTTGGGTCAAACTCAAAAACCTTTGCGGATTTTCTTGGGTCAAGTCCTGGTTTTTCTAATTCTTTTACAATGTCTTTTAAACCAAGTACTCCAATTTCTGGCGTAATGTACTTTTCTAGCTTAATTTGAGCAATTTTCTCTTTATTACCTATCAAATCATTGGTTTTTAATCCTAGATCTTTAGCCATTTTTTCTACAATCGGATACGCTTCTGGGTGAACGGCAGAATTATCCAACGCATTTTTCCCGCCTTTAATTCTGATAAACGCCACGCCTTGTTGAAAAGCTTTTTCGCCTAATCTTGGTACTTTTTTCAGTTGTTTTCGGTCGTCAAAAGCGCCGTTTTCTGTGCGGTATTGTACGATGTTTTCTGCCAGCTTCTCCCCTATTCCACTCACATATCCCAGCAAATGCTTGCTCGCCGTGTTGATGTTGATACCCACAGAATTCACACATCGAATGACAGTTGCGTCCAATTCTTCTTTCAGCTTAGTTTGGTCTACATCGTGTTGGTACTGCCCCACTCCTATCGATTTTGGGTCAATTTTTACCAATTCTGCCAACGGATCAGAAAGTCGTCTTCCGATAGAAACTGAACCTCGCACCGTGACATCAAAATTAGGAAATTCTTCTCGCGCAATTTTACTGGCAGAATAAACCGATGCACCCGCTTCTGAAACTATAAAAACCTGAACTGGCTTATCAAAAGCAATTTTCTTAATAAAAAACTCTGTTTCTCTACTCGCAGTTCCATTTCCGATAGAAATCGCTTGAATATTATAAGCATTGACCATCGATTTTATCTTTTTCATAGCCATTGCCGACTCGTTTTGCGGTTGATGCGGATAAATGGTTTCGTTGTATAACAAATCGCCTTTTTCGTCGAGACAAACTATTTTGCAACCGCTTCTAAAACCCGGATCGATCGCCAAAATTCGTTTTTCGCCCAAAGGCGGCGCAAGCAAAAGTTGGCTCAAATTATTTGCAAAAACATCAATCGCGGTTTTGTCTGCTTTGGCTTTAAATTCCTGCAAAGTTTCGTTTGAAATTGCTGGTTCGAGCAATCTCTTGTAACTGTCTTTTATGGCTAATGTTAGGTGCTCAGTCGTGTCGTTGTTCGATTTTATGATTTCCTTTTCTATAAAATGAATTGCTTCTTCGTTATCAATGTCGGTGTTTAGTTTGATAAAACCTTCGTTTTCGGCACGCAACATGGCCAACAAGCGGTGCGATGGCGCTTTAGATAAAGGTTCAGCCCAATCAAAATATTGTTTGAATTTTTGCGCTTCTTCTTCGTCTTGTTTTTTCTTCACGAC
>CALPKO020000173.1 GCA_943324165.2 Bdellovibrio sp. ZAP7
ATGTGTTCTGAGCAAAACCTACTTCTTTATATTAAAAAAAATATATTCCATTTTTAAATATATCCCGTTTGGCGCAGTTCGCAACATACTACTGTATAACTGTTGCCTATATGCTAAATCAATTCTAGCTTGACTAAGAATAATAAATTGTAATGATGGAGCAATATCTAAAAATGATTTCCCATTTTGATTCAAAGTTTGCCCTAACACCTCAAACATAACATTTAAATTTGTTTGTTTAAAACTACTATATTGTTTTGGATATACAAGTTTGCCGATAGAAAAAGTATAATTACTAGCATTGTTACTTTGACTATTAGGAAAATCATAATTAGGTTTATTGTCCATTGCTCTTTCAAATGAAAATGCGGCGTTCAAGGCAATTTTCTTAGCCAATTTTGTTGCAATAAAACCCAATTCATATCCTGAATTATGACCCATAGTTTCAATTTCCTCTTGATGAATATCAGAATTATTGATGCTAAAACGTCCAAAAAATGCCATTCGAAAGTGACTATGTAAATCATCTAATGACAAAAAACGGTATTTTGCATACAAACTTCCTCCTTCTGTTACCAAATTATTAGCTCTGTTACTCATAAATGCAGTAGTATGAAACATAAGGTTTTTATTAATACCAAACATTACCTCAGGCATCAAATGATAATTGTATCCGGACGAAAAAGATTCCTTCATTAGTGATTGCCCCATTCGAATCCCTAAAGAACCAGTAGGCATATTACTTGCTGGTTCAGAAAATACAAACAATTCTTGTGCATTGATTTGAGATGAAAAAATTAAAAAAATCAATATTATCTGTTTCATCCTAGACAATTTTAACATGATAAACATTCCCTTTTTCAATAGCGTTGTTTCCATCATATTTTATAAGTTTTGCTACTTTCTTGAATGCTTTTGAAGTCAAGTAACCTTTATCATAGACTTTAAGTTTCGTTTCTCCGTTTAATATTTTAGTGTTTTCATCAATGAAAATAAAAGTCATATTATTTGTGCTTATAATTGAATTCGTTACTGTTTGTTGCTTTTCAAAAGTCATATAAAGTACCATTTCGCCTACAAAAAAACCGGCGTTCTCTACTTTGTCTTTTAAAATTTTTGGTGTTATTTGATTGTTCTTTTTTAAAAAAACAACAAAAGTGTTTGTGTTCAAATCAATGTCTACTTTTTCAACATCGGTCAAAGTTTTCAATTGTTTGTTGATGGCATTAGAGCACATCGAACAGGTTAATCCGGTTGCTACGATATCAACTCTTGATAATTGTGCAAATGCACTAGGAATTGACAACAACAGAATTGCTGCTATCATAATTTTTTTTAATGATTTCATTTTTTGATATTTTATTATTGGAAAATCATAACATCTCGCTTAAAAATCTAGACGCGATTGATTATGATCTCAAAAATTTTTTTTGAATAAATAAAGATAAGTAAATTAAAAAAGACAGAATATGGGCTGTCAAAATTTAAAATCAACCTATTACAGGAGGAAGCCAAATGGATTTAAACCCACCAGAAACATGGGTTTCATCATCGCAAAATCTAAGGCTATTGGAAGATTTGTAAAAAGGGATAGCGTCTATTTCTGTAATAAACGGAACAATCACCACCAATTGTACATTTGGAATGTTACAACCAGCATGTCCGCATTTGCCATTACAACTTTTATTTTCTTTGTTGTTTTTAGTTGTTTTTTTGCAACATTCTTTTTTAGAAGTTGCTGGCTTTTCTGTTTTACAGCAGCATTTATTTGACTTTTTGCCGCATGCAGATGCACTTGCTGTTGAAAGCAAAAAACCAAATACTATAAAAAATAAAAATTGCTTCGCCATTATTCAAACAAAGTACAAATGTATAAATATTTGTTTTTGAAATTGTTAAAATGAAGTTATAAAATATTTGGATAGAACGTATAAAAAAAGACCGCAGCCTAAGAAACTGCGGTCTTTTTAAAATAATTTTTATTACAAATCCTGGTTGTTAAGATTAGATCTTTTCTTGCTATATAAAAAATAAACTGATATACCAATTACTCCCCAAATCAGAAATGCAATCCATGTATGAATTCTCACAAAATACATTAAAAACAGGTTAAAACAAACACCTAAAGTCCCTACAACATAGACAGCCGGTGTGCGATAAGGACGGTCAAGTTCAGGTTTCTTGTACCTCAACATCATAACAGCAACGCATACCATAGCAAAAGCAAGTAGTGTCCCCATACTGCACATTTCACTAACTTTTTCAATTGGTGTAAGCGCGGCAACTACAGAAATAATTGCCCCAACTAAAATTGTGCTTTGGTAAGGCGTTTTGAATTTAGGATGTATAGATTTAAAGAATGGAGGAAGCAACCCGTCTTTTGCCATTCCTAAAAATATTCTTGTTTGTCCAAGCATCATCACAAGCATTACAGATGTAAGCCCTAGTGTTGCTGCAATTGTAATAATAAAAACAGCCCATGTTAAACCTTTTTCGCTAAAAGCAGAAGCCACCGGTGCAGCTTTGTCGAGCATCGTATAAGGCACCATTCCTGTTAATACCAATGAAACCAAAATATATAAAACAGTACATATAATTAGCGAAGCAATAATTGCAAAAGGAACATCTTTTTTAGGATTTATTGCTTCTCCGGCCTGCGTAGATACCGCATCGAAACCTATATAGGCAAAGAAAACTATTGTTGCAGCTGTTAAAACTCCACCAAAGCCAAAATTCATTTTCCCAGTTGCATTACCTAGTTCATCAAGTGCAGGAACTTCTTTTGGAATAAATGGGTACCAGTTTTCTACATTTATATAAAATGCACCGACTATAATAACAAATAGAACTACTGCTACTTTAATAACAACAATAATGTTATTTGTGCTTGCTGCTTCTTTTATTCCTTTGACTAAAACAGCAGTAACTAACCAAGTAATAATAAAAGCTGGAAGATTGAAAGCGATAGATGGCATATCCCATAATTCTGAAGGAAATTCTTTGTTATGCGCTAGGACTTTTTCTGTTGCGGTCGCAAAATCGTTGCAAAGCCAGACTGGAAAATCAATGTGAAATAAATGAAGGAACTTGACGAAATATCCACTCCATGCTACAGCAACGGTAGTAGCTCCCATCATATACTCCAAAATTAAGTTCCAACCAATAAACCAAGCAAAAAGCTCACCGACTGTTCCGTATGCATAAGCATAAGCAGAGCCTTCTACCGGTAAAACGGAAGCGAATTCTGCGTAACATAATGAAGCAAATAAACAACCAATCCCTGCAATTACGAAGGATAACGCTAAAGCTGGTCCTGCATAATCATGAGCCGCAATTCCGGTCAAAGTGAAAATTCCACCACCTATAATCGCTCCTATTCCTAAGGACGTTAAACCCCATCGGGTCAAAACTCTTTTTAAATCATTCTTTTTCATATCTGCTTCAAATGCAGATATTGGTTTTACTCTCCAAACAGACATAAATTATCTTTTTTAGTTAATGTGTTCAAATATACTTTTTTTGTTTAATAATTTTACAATAAAATAAAATTTATCCAATCAAAACCAAAAACCAACGGAAAACCAAGTAAAACCTTTGCTTAATTCGGGCGACCATGAATATTTTACCTCAGCGGGACCAATTATTGTTTCCAATCCATATCCAACCGAATATCCTGAATATTGCGGTTTTTTAAACCAATTTTTACTACTTTCAAACATATTATTGCCTATATTAGCATAATTGGCAGCAAAATTTAAATGGTTCTTTTTTAATATTTCATAATCTAATGTAAAAGTTGATTTCAAATAGCTATCGCCAGAAAGCGACAAAAAATCATAACCATAAAAACCTCTAAAATTGTTAATTTTATTGAATCCGTAACCACCTAAAACAAAATCAAAATAAGGAATCGTTTTTTCTCCAATTGCAAAACCCCCTTCTGTTTGAAATAAAAATGTTGCTTTTTTTATAATTTTTCTTGCAAAACCAAAATCTGCTTTAATAATTGAAAATTTTTCAAAATTAGTTGAGATTTGGGATGAATAAATATAGGATTGAAAATCACCATTAAAATACCATCCGTTTTTCGGAAAATAAACATTGTCTAAAGAGTCATATTTTATATAACCAAAAACATTAAAGAAGTCTGTATTCTCAAATGTTGAACTTGAATTTTGTATCGTTACGGAAGATAATTTTAGGTGTTTTAATTCTAGCCCTGTTCCAATAATAAACTTTTGCTTGAAAATTGTTTGCAAGTAAGCTTGATTTGAAAAATCTGAAAAATCAATATTTATTGCATTTACCCCAAAAATGTTTTTACCGTTTAAATTTGTGGGCAAATTGCGATTAAATTGATTAAAGCGTGATTTTATACCAAAACTAAAATAAAAACCATTATCAATATAATAATCTAAGTTGTATCTAAAATTATCTCCAAGAACAACATCTAACGCTACGACATCATTTTTGAAAAAAATTTTCTTTTGTGTTATATTAAACAAAAAACCACTTTTATATAAATCATCATAATGTACTCCAAATTTTAAAAAAGTTTTCACAGGGTTTTCTGTAAATTTAAATTCCAGATAATCAATATTATTATCTCTTTTTAAAATATAATTTATTGC
>CALPKO020000174.1 GCA_943324165.2 Bdellovibrio sp. ZAP7
AAAAAATAGTAAAATTAACATTAGCACTTTCATTTACAATATTGTTGATTAATATTTCGTGCAGCAAAGAAATGAATTCAGACAACGCTAGTAACAGCGATGCGTTACATTTCTCTTTTAAAACCCCTGATTGGGAACGATGGGTTAAATGTGAATTAGATTTTGAACCCATTACACTAAATGACAGCACGAATATTTTATCCTTTAGTTCTGCGTCTACCAATGCATCATTGTGCTTTTCTTATCCCAAAGACAGTTCTAAAATCGTAAATAATAGGGAATTAAAAAAATTTAAAATTAAAAGTTATTTAGATAACGATGCACCTTTCCAATTTTCTCAAAAATTACCTCTAAATCAAAATAGTTTGAATGACTTGACCACTAGATTGGTTAGCAACGAAGGTTTTTCGGGCACAGAATACAATGAGGTTACGGAAGTGAAATACATTAAAAGTGAAACTAACAATGCTGTTTTTAGAGTCAAATGCAATTACAAACACAACGCAAGAATAATTTCTACTCCAGAAATCAGCAAGCCAGTGTCTGGCACTTTTACCTTTTTGGTGCGGACTAGTAAAATATAGTTGTGCTTTATTCAAACTAAGAGGAGTTTTGAGAAAAAAGCATCAAGCTGCCAATTGTAATTGACATAAGGAATGAATGTTATAGAAGTGGTTTTGGGAGGGAATGAATTGGTAAATAAGTTTAATAATAATTAGAAAACATGAAAGTAAAAACAATATTTTTTATAGTAATCTTAAATTTAACTGGAGGTTTTGTAATTGGACAGCAACTTGTTAAGGATATTTATTCGGGGTCGACATCATCATTGTCAATTTATCCATTTCCTTTTTGTACTTCAAATGGGGTATTCTTTTTTAGTGCATATGGTTCTAATGATGTCGGTAGTGAACTTTGGAAAAGTGATGGTACAGCAGCCGGAACAGTTTTAGTTAAAGACATTGCAACTGGTACAAACCCTTCCTATGTTAATTTTTTAACAAATGTAAATGGAACTCTATTTTTTAGAGCGTGTACCGACGGAAATAATTCCACTTACGAGCTGTGGAAAAGCGACGGCACAACTGACGGAACGAACATGATAAAAGATATTCGGGTCGGACAACAAGGTTCAAATCCGCAGAATCTTATTGAGTTGAATGGAAATTTATTTTTCACCGCAGATGATGGTATAAATGGAGAGGAATTATGGAAAAGTGACGGCACGACAGCGGGCACTGTGATGATAAAAGATATTTATGCAGGTAGTATTAGCAGTTCTCCCAAGTATTTAACGCTTTACAATAATGAATTGTATTTCCAAGCCCATGGCGGCTTTGTAAGCCCAAGCAGTGGCGAAACGCTGTGGAAAACCGATGGAACCACAATAGGAACCGTTATGGTTACCACCACCAACAAACCAGGATTTCCAGAAGAATTGCTTGTTTCAAATAACTTCTTGTTCTTCTCTGCAAAGAGCAGTACATCAGGGCGCGAACTCTGGAAAACGGATGGCACGAGCAGCGGCACTGCGGTGGTAAAAGACATTAATAGCGGGGCATTCACCAGTAGCTTTCCACAAAAACTTATTGATGTAAATGGGCAATTGATGTTTTTTGCAAACGATGGTATAACAGGTTTTGAATTATGGAAATCTGATGGTACAGCAGCAGGTACAGTTCTAATAAAAGACATTAACACAGGGGCAACAGGTAGTTTTGTTAACACGGTTCCAAATGATTTTACAAAATGCGCTATAGGAAATCAATTATATTTCAGAGCTGATGACGGAATTAATGGTGCTGAGCTTTGGAAAACTGACGGGACATCCAGTGGAACTGTAATGCTGAAAAATATTTATCCTGGGGCAAACTCTTCCTTACCAAATGCGTTTATAAATTTTAATGGAAAACTAATCTTTTCAGCAAATGACGATTTATACGGCACCGAGTTATATCAAAGTGACGGAAGTGCTGCGGGAACCACTTTAATTGCAGATATTAGTGCTGGTCTCGGAAGTTCTATTCCTTACGCTATGCATATTTTTAACAGCAATTTATATTTTGCAGCATCCACAAGTGCTGTAGGCACAGAGCTTTGGCGCTACACCGGAAGTCCATTGTTGAATAATAGTTTTTCTAACGAAAAAATTAGCATTTACCCCAACCCTGCCACCACTATTTTAAACATCAAATTGACTGACATCCCAACAATCGAACGCGTTACCATCTGCGATTTATCAGGCAAAAAAATCATAGAACAAAAAAGCAATCAAACCTCGATTAATGTAGAAAGTTTAGCTAAGGGCGTATATGTTTTGGAGGTGATTGCTAATGGCAACAAACGAACAAATAAGTTTATTAAAGAATAGAAAATTAAAATAGGAGGAAGCCGAAAATTCTAACCTAGAGTAGGCAAAACAAAAAAATAAAAATCCAATGAAAAAAAAATTATTATCTCTTGTTTTTGCGGCAATAGCAATTTCAGCAAACGCAACAATTAGAACAGTAAACAACGGAACCGTAGGAGCTGGACAGTATACCTCTGTGCAATTGGCAGTTGATGCCTCAGCAGTCGGCGACACCATTTACATTCATGGGTCGCAAACAAGCTATGGCGATGTAACCTTAAACAAACGCCTTGTGCTGATTGGCGCAGGTCATAATGTAACAGGAACTCAATTTAACTTTAAAACCTTATTAGGTACTATTTATTTAAGTCAAGGTAATTCAACCACGTTGCCAACGGGGTCAACTATAAAAGGAATAAACTTTGGTTCACTTTATGGTTCAGGCGGGTCGTTACTGGTGAAAAATATAACTTTAGAAAGAAATTACTGTAGTTATATTTCTATCTTAGGCACTGGTTGGATTATCCGTAATAATTTTGTTGGTAGTTTAAATGTTGGTAGCTTTAAAAACACTATTATTAGCAATAATGTGATGACATCTTACATTGCCAACTCTGATCAACCTAGTGTTATAATAACAAATAACATTTTTTTAAATAATACTTATTTTTCGAGTGTTAGCTATGCGACGATTACCAACAACATTTTTATAGAACCAGCTTATGTAAATTTTAGTGGTAGCCAAAACACTTGGAATAAAAACATCATGATTTATGCCGATCCAGCCAATTACCAAACGTTTCCGCCGGCAAACAACACAGGCGTTGGTAATTTAAACACGTCGGATAACCAATTTACAACCACTATACCTTTAAACATTTCATTGCAAGATGCAACAGCAAAAACTTGGGTATTAGCAGCCAGCTCCATTGGTTTTAATTATGGTACCGATGGCACAAATGTAGGTATTTATGGAGGCAGCTATCCTATGCCTAATACAACAGGAGCAACAAATATTCCACAGGTAACCAGTATGGATCTTCAAAACTCAGTAATCCCGCAAAACGGAACTTTGACTATAGAATTAAAAGCAAGAGGTCAGCAATAAGCTGGAAACGTAATTTTTCTGATTTAAAAATTTAATTCTCAAGACATTTAAAATGAAAAAAATAATATTTATTTTGTTTGTGTTGCTCAGTACATTGTACAGCGCACAAATAGATGCTCAAGTAGTGGAAACACCCAATTGGACTTGGGCATCAAACATCGATGGTGTGCCTGCAGTTGCTACTACAGACGACGGATCGTTGTTTACCGACAATGCAGGAAATAGCTATGTGGTAAACCAAGTGCAATCCAGGGTCAACATTAAAAAATACGATTCACTGGGCAATTTGGTTTGGGATCGCACAGGTAGCTCGGGTTCTGAAGCAGAAACGCCTACAGACATTATGGTAGATGGAGCTGGGAATTATTATATTACAGGTTCATACACCGGAACAGCTACTTTTGGAACAGTATTGTTAAACAATACAGGGCAATCGGATATTTTTATAGTAAAATACAATGCTGCTGGTGTTGTACAATGGGCTCAAAAATACGGCGGTTTATATAATGAACAAGGAAATAGTATTGCAGTTGATGCATCTGGAAATTGCTTTGTAGGTGGTTATTCATATGCGGCAAATTTTACATCTTGCCGAATTTTTTATGCAAAGTACAATGCTGCAGGAGTCGCGCTATGGGCAAAGACAGATGCAGGAAACAATAATGGCTCAGTTTTAGAAAATGTTGTAAACAGTTTGTCTATTGATACTTTTGGTAATTCTTATTTTACAGGAGTTTACCGAGATTATAATGCTACCCAAACTTTTTTTATACGCAAATGTGATCCGTTAGGAAATACAGTTTGGCAGCGAAAAAGAAGTGATTATGCCACAGGAAATGATATTGTTACCGATAATGTTGGTAACAGCTATGTTACAGGGGCTTTATATACCTCGATTACCAACTATGAGATTTTTATTACCAAATATGATGCAGCGGGTCAAGTTATTTGGTCTAAAATTGCAGGCGGACCCGACAAAGATTTCGGAGATGGAATTGCGATAGATGTCAACGGAAACTGTTATGTTTCAGGCCGGTTTCAATCGGAAGCTACTTTTGCCTCAATTGCGATAAGCAATCTTAACAGTGGAATTAGCGATATTTTTGTTGCAAAGTACGATAACTTAGGTGATATAGTTTGGGTACAACAAGCAGGAGCTAGTGG
>CALPKO020000175.1 GCA_943324165.2 Bdellovibrio sp. ZAP7
AAATTTCGAAGATGAATAGTAATATTTTTCTCTTCAATACTCTCCTTCAAATCTAACAAAATTCCTTCAATAATTTCATTTAAGTCTACCGGATCGAGCTTCTTTTCTTCATTCATCACTTTGGAATAAGTAAGCAAATCATCAATTAAAACCTGCATCTTGCTAGCAGATTTTTGCATTTTTAAGATATTTTCTTTAACCGAATCTGGTATTTTCGCACCATCTTTCTCAAGAATAATAGAACCATAAACCTGAATTTTCCGAAGGGGTTCTTTCAAATCATGTGTACTAATCCAATGCAGATTTGCCAATTCGTCATTTGCTTTTTGCAATTTTTCATTCAACGTTAAATATTTTTCTTCTTCTGCTTTTAAATCGGCTAAATGCAGTTGACGTTGTATCGCTCCTGTAATAGCATCAGCTTCTTTAAGCTCTGGGGTTTTCCATTCTTTGCTGGTAAATTTTACAGATTCTTTCCAAATTTCAAATGATTTTCGGGGAGTAAGCATTAAATTTTCTTTGTTCTTCTGTACTGCTTTAGACGGGTCGCCTGCCCAAATAATGTTCTTTTCTGCTTCTCTCCTTGTCCAGACAATGCAATTTTTATTGTTGTCACTCAACGGAAAATACACGACTCCAGCAATAGAATTGGCGATTTGTGTTGCCCCTTTGTAGTGTTGGTGCAATTGATCGGTATTGAAACTCTGATTTCCTTTTTCTGATTTTAACCAATTTATTAAATCATCCATCTCCTGCTCGCTTGGTAAAGTGCCTTCGGTGAAATTCTCTTCATTATGGTGCAGCATTACTCCATCCGCGTTAATCAAATCTTTGAGCTTGGAAAGCGTGCTTTTTTGAGTAAGCGTGTGGGGATTATTGATCAATAGATTTTGAAAATCTACTACTTTTTTTCCGGTTTCTTTTGACAGTTCAAAGTCATCTGCTGCTTGGCGCACATCTATTTGTGAGGAAAGAAATATGCCCTGAAAATGGGCTGCAAGTCTGATGTGATAGGGAATATGTTTGGGACTATTGTGATGGCAAGAAATTAAACCCCATAATTTGTTATTATGAATTAATGAAATTACAAAAGTGGCACCCACTTTCATATTCTGCAAATACTCAAGGTGAATGGGCGATACGCTCCTTAAATTGGACAAGCTCAAATCTAAATCATTGTTATTTGCTTCATCATTGATAGTAAAAACAGGAACCGGTGTGTAATTAACATTTACTAACATTCTCACCAAATTTCGCAAATAAAGTCCTCTTGCTTGAGAAGGAATATCTGTGTGTGGGTAATGCAAATTTAAAAAAGGATCAAGGCCTTGCTCTTTGCTTTCGGCAAATACTTCGCCATTATAATCTTTATCAAAGCGGTAAATCATTACCCTGTCATAGCCCGTAATACTTCTGGTTTCATCTGCGATATCTTGGCAAAGACTTTGAAGATTATCTGCCCTTTCGGTGTGATAGGCAAATCGTTTCATTTGTATAAAAAGATCTGGTAAATCCAATTTAACCTCTGCAAAGGGATCAAATTCAAGTACAATTACTTTATCGCTTTTGTGTGCAGTTACATGAAAAGTTTTTTCATTATAATTTAAAATAAAGGGACGTAATAAATCATCTGAAAGTTCAACAAACTGTTGTTGAATATTTGCTATGTCTTCCTTACTAAAAATTGTTGCAAGATTTTGACCAAGGAGTTCAATGTGTGTTTTATTCAAAAAGTAGGTGCAGTTTTCACTGCAAAAAGTCACCGTAAAATCGGCCTCCGTTACGGCAAGTAAAAAACCATGCGGTTGTATGGTGCCTGGAATATGTATGGCTTCACTTTCGCAATTAAGCAAGGTTGCATTAAAATCATTGGCAATACTATTAATTTTCATATGCTAAAATATTTTCTTTGTTGTTGCTTAATAAGTCATCCATGATTTTAAAGGTAGCGATGGCACCTTTTATTATTTGTTGTTCCTCCTGCGCTGATTGTGGCAAAGCGGTAAACTGCTCTAAAAATGCTTTCCACATGCTGCCGGTTTTTTGTTGGTAGCCCGAAAAATAGGCACTGTTGCCAAAGTCAGTCGCCATTTTTTTTTGCAGGTGTTTTACAATTATTTGCCCACCAAGCGTTGATCCTTCTAAAACGTATAGTGCCCCTGCTGACTTATAAACATTAGTATATGTAGCTCTAAAAAACACTTCGCTAAGCAGCGTATTTTTAAAAATATTGCTAACCGCTTTCAAGTCATCTTCAATGAGATGTGCTTTTTTCCTGTCGTTGATATTAGTAAAATGCTGATTTAATTCAGGATAAACATAGCGCTCAAAACCTATTACAAAGCCGTACAGTCGGGTGAGGTACGTATGGTAAATATTTTCATCAACATTATCGCTTAATAAAGCCATGGACAAATTATTTCTTTCCAGCTCTTTATGGCATTCCGCTGTGGAAGCCCTTAAATTTTGTATAAACATTTTTTTAAAGCATTAAAATTATTTAAGCGCACCCCATTCCATTTGCAAGCACTTAGAAAGCATCTCTTTGAAGGTACTATAGCTGTTTGGTTTTTGCAAATAGAGATTTGCTCCTAATTTATAAACATCTTTGGTTTGATCTCGATACGAGGAAGTAGAAAGAATAACAATCTTTACAGATTTCCATTTGCCGTTGCTTCTGATTTCGTTTATACATTCAAAACCAGTTTTGACAGGCATGTTTAAATCTAGGAAGATAAAATCGGGATGTTGTTGTTCTGTTTCCAATAAAGACATTAGCTCGAGTCCGTTTTTGACTACCGTAATGCTGATACTTGATGAAATTTCCGAAATAATATCCGTGAAAAATGCAATATCATCAATGTCATCTTCGGCTAAAAATACATTTGCTTTCATGATTTGTGTGTGTTATACATTCTGTATTCTGGCTTAAAACATCAGCTAACTAGCATGTACGAGCTACTCTATCGCGAGTATACAAATCAAATTGGTTAGATTGTCGCTACTAAGTAGCGCATTTCGGTCTTCAAATATATACAAAAAAAACGAACCTTCGTCACCTTTAAAATGCCTTGATGATTGTTGTCCTTTTATTTTCAAGCAATTACTCAATTTTAGTGTTTGTTTTCAAAACAAGCCACGCATAAAAAAAACCTACTGCTCCTTCAAAAACGCTTTTGTTTTCAAAAGTTGTCCTTCATAAAAAAGAAAAAAACCAATTTGAAACTCAAATCGGTTTTTTTAGTATGAACGAATGCATTCAACAATTAACTCAAACCAGCAATTGCTTTTATCTCGTTAATGATTTTTAAAGCCAAATCGTCTGCCAAAGTTTGTGTGGCCGCTTCGGTGTATATTCTAATAATTGGCTCGGTGTTCGATTTGCGCAAATGTACCCAGTTTTTAGCAAAGTCAATCTTCACGCCATCTATGGTTGTAATTTGTTCGGCTTTGTATTTTTCGGTCATGGCTACTAAAATCGCATCCACATCAATTTGTGGTGTCAACTCAATTTTGTTTTTGCTCATGTAATATTCAGGATAAGAAGCCCGCAAAGCAGAAACTTTCATTTTTTTGTTTGCCAAATGGGTCAAAAACAAAGCAACGCCCACCAAACTGTCTCTGCCATAATGCAACTCTGGATAGATAATTCCACCGTTGCCCTCTCCTCCTATGATGGCATTGTTTTTTTTCATCAATTCCACCACGTTCACTTCGCCCACGGCACTCGCTTCGTAGCTGCCTTTGTGTAAATTGGTAACGTCTCGCAAAGCACGAGAAGACGACATATTCGAAACCGTGTTGCCTGGTGTTTTGCTCAAAACATAATCGGCGCAAGCCACCAAAGTATATTCTTCGCCAAACATTTCGCCATCTTCACAAACAAAAGCCAAACGGTCCACATCTGGATCAACCACGATGCCTAAATCTGCTTGTTCTTTCACCACCAATTCAGAAATATCGGTCAAATGTTCTTTTAAAGGTTCTGGATTGTGCGGAAAATGTCCGTTAGGTTCGCAATATAATTTTACCACTTCAACACCCATTAATTCAAGCAATCTAGGAATAATTATTCCTCCCGAAGAGTTTACCGCATCTACAACAACTTTAAATTTTGATGCTTTTACCGCTTCAATATCAACTAACGAAAGGTTCAACACCTCATCAATGTGAATGTCCATATAAGCATCGTTGATGGTGATTTCTCCCAAATCGTCTACTTCAGAAAAATCAAATGCTTCGCTTTCGGCAATTTCAAGGATTTTTTCACCGTTTTCTGCGTTCAAAAACTCGCCTTTTTCGTTCAATAACTTTAGTGCATTCCATTGTTTTGGATTATGCGATGCGGTCAAGATAATCCCGCCATCAGCAGCTTCTAATGGCACAGCTACTTCTACGGTTGGCGTAGTAGAAAGTCCTAAATCAATCACATCAATTCCTAATCCAAGCAGTGTGTTCACCACAAGGTTGTGTACCATCGGACCCGAAATTCTAGCATCGCGACCCACCACCACTTTCAGTTTTTTTTCGCCGTTGGAATTGCTGTTGCTTTTTAACCAAGTGCCATAAGCAGAAGCAAATTTTACGGTGTCTAAAGGAGTTAGGTTGTTCCCTACTTTTC
>CALPKO020000176.1 GCA_943324165.2 Bdellovibrio sp. ZAP7
CATCTACATAGGTCCCCGGGTTTGGTTGATTAATCAATTTCATTAATTGAATATCATCGCCCGCTTTTGAAAAACTGATATTGTATCGGCCTCGAATGTAAGCTTTTAATTTATCAATCATAATTTTTAGTTTAATGGTTCAAACTTTAAAACTTCATCCAACATTGTTTTAAAATTTTCATCACTAAAGTAATCTCCAAATGGAAAAACTTCTTTTTCTGCATCTAATCTTTCGCCAATTAGATTTTTCAACTTGCTTTTAATTTCAGACTTATCATTCATTGTAGCTAAGTATTTATCATCTTTTATCAAACCTCTGATTTCACTTCTTTGTGGTGAAAGTGTTAAAATCGGTTTCTTTAAATCTGCTAAAAATGGTGCTTTTCCCATCAAAGTATTACTGTATAAAGGTCCATTTTCCAAAATCAATAATATATCTGCTTCTTGCATTTGCTCGATAGATGAATTGGCAAAGTTAAGCGTATCAAGTAAAATAATATTGGTTGTCGTTAGATACTTTTCTTGCAACATTTTTAAATTAACTCCTTTCAATCGACAAATAAACTCTGTTTCATTTTTAAAAATCACATTTTCATCAATCAATTCTTGATAAGCATCTAAAACAATTTCAATGTCTCTACCAAACATGATGGCGCCATGATAAGAAATTGTTACTTTTTTATTTTTTTTAAGCACTTGTGAATTATCCGAAAAATCAAAAACTGATGCACAAAACTGATGAGGATAAGTGTAGAACTTTTTTCTGCAACCATACAAATGTTCTAAATCGGACGATAATAACTGCGCAGGACTTGAACAAATCTTTGATTGCCAAACTACTTCGCAGATGTTCTTTAATCGGTAAAGTTCTAAAAAACTAAATTTACTTTTTGATCCTGCATACCAAAAAAGCGGAAATGGATCATGAAAGTTAACAATTGACTTCTTTAATATAGGTAAATCTTTAGTGGCTAAAATCATCTCGTGCTCTATCCCAGCACTACGTATAAAAATATGATCATATAGCTGATAATCAATATTTTTTATAATCTTTGCGTATTTATTTATGATATGTTTTTCATTTAACGATTCATGAAAAATTCTCCAATAAACACGATTAATAAATTTTGTAAGAAAAGGGATTTTTAGATCTATTAGAAAAGCTTGAATATTATCTACGGGCAACAAATCTAAGCGGTCTTCTCGTTCATATGTTTTTATATAAACCACATCAATTATTGAAGTTGGATAAGCAGTTCTTAATTTTCCTAAAAAAGAGCGAGAAATAACGCCTTGACTGGTTCCTGAAATTCGTAAATCTTGTTCGACAACTAAAAATTTAATCATTACTTAAAACTGTTTTTAAAAACTAATTTAAAGATCTTATACATAAACAAAATATATCTTTTTATGTAAAAATTTGTAAGATATAAAGTGGTGAATTTTTTCCAAAAATAACCCTTTTTTTTGTTATCAAGGAAAGTTTTTTCTAAACTATGAAAAATTAATTGCTTTTGAAAGTTACTGAAATTATGGCTTTTTTCATTCAACAAGTAGAAATAAAATTCAAAAGCTGCTTCATTTTTAATTTTATCACTTTTTGAATCAGATGAAATGTTGAGCGTACTGTGTCGAAAAGCAACTATGCTTTCATTTATTGAAAAAATAATTCCAAAATCAGCAACTTCTAACACAGCCAATAAATCGGAATACCAGGCCAATGGAAAATCTTTAAACTTTATTTTCAACAAATCTTCTTTTCTAAAAATATATTCACTTAAGGAGCTTCGGGTTAAATTGGAGAATTTTCTTTGATAAAAATCGGTTGCTTTTTCGAGTTTTGGATGTTTATAAATCGGCGTAAATTCAACTCCGTTTTCATCAATAACAACGGTTGCATATCGAATAACATTTATTTTTAGTTTTTCAATTTCATTCAAGTTTGCATAAAAAGAAGCAACGAAATTTGGTTCTACAACATCGTCATCACCCAAAATCATTAGCCATTCTTCGTTTTGAACCATTTCCATACACCGTTCCCATTGTTGAACTAGCGAGACACTTCCCAGATTTTCGTCAAAAACTTTGTATTCAAAATCGAATTTTTCTTTATATTTTTCTACTAAGAAATTTGGATTTTCTAAACTTGCATCATTGCCGATATAAACTTTAAATTTTTTGTTGGTTTGGTTGGACAAAGCACTTAAAGTAGCTTCAAAAAAAGTGATTTTAAAATATGGAATAACGATGGCAAGCATAAATAAATTTAAATGTTTGAATATCTTTTTTAATGTAATTTTAGATAATGCAATAACGTAAGTTGTAAAATAATAACACCTTTACTTCTAGCGAAATTTGAGTTAATTCATATCAAAAATTATTTATTGGAAAATAATTTAGAATTCATTATCCAATTTAAAATTTTACGAGAAGGTTTTAATAATTTAAACTTTCTTAAAATTATTTTAATTAAATGAATGAACTGAAAAGCATTCGAGTTCTTTATATTCATTAAATTAAGTTTAAATTGAATAGTAGAATTGTAGTATTTTGAAATTATATTTTCATACAATTTTTGAAAGTCTTGATCAGAAAGTATTGATTTAAATAGTCTAACTGCTTTTAATGTATCAGGCAACAAATTTTTTGTCATTGTCATACCGTTACTATTTCTTCTATACAGTGCTAATGGTTGATCTATAAAAATTGTTTCTGGATGATTTTTATAGCAATTCACCCACATAACCCAATCTTCTTTTGCAGATAAATCTTCTGGAAACCTAAGGTCAAAAAATAAAGATTTTTGAAAAAAACCACAATGAATTGGAATGGTAAAAGAAATATCCCATTGGTAAAGTAAATTTTTAAATGTAAACTTTTCTTGATTCAAAATGCAATATGGCGGAGTTGTATTTTCTGGATTGTTTTCAAACATTTTAAAATTAGAAGCTACAATTCTTGATGAAGGATTTTGTAGAATTGCGTCTATTGATATTTGGAATTTTGCATTATTTAAACAATCGTCTGAATCTAAGAACTGAACAAAATGTCCGGTCATTTTTTCTAATCCTAAATTTCTTGCTGAGCTTAAACCGCCATTCTCTTTATAGAAATAAAGAAATCTTTTATCTTTTTCTATCCAATTTTGCGCAATTTTACCTGTTGTATCGGTACTTCCGTCATTAATAATTAAGCATTCCCAATGGGTGTAAGTTTGGTCTAAAACAGATTTTAGACACGCGTCTAAATATTTGGCTTGGTTAAAGCATGGAACTATGATGGAAATTTTAGGGGATTTCATATTTTTTGAAACATCCAAACTTGATAAATATCAATAAAAGGTGAATTATTACTTGGTTTAACTGGAATTCTATTAATTTTTAGCGATTTAAAACCATTATTGGTAAAAAGTTTTTCTAATTCTGATTCAAACATCCAGTCTTCAATAGGCTGTTCTGCAGGTAAATAACTACTCCATTCTTCTTGAACGTCCTTTCTTGGTGTAGTTATAATAACAAAACCATCCTCTTTTAGTAAGGCATTTATATCATTTACAAACTGACTTTTATGCAAATCAGCAATGTGTTCGATAACTTCGGACGATACAATTAAATCAAAATAATTTAAATACTCTTCTAATAAATCCGCACTGGTGCCTGAACGAAAGTCAATATTAGGAAAAAGTCTTTTAGCATGATTAACAACTTTAAGAACTGGCTCAATACCTATAATAACTCCAAATTGAGATAATAAATTTGTAAGCCAACCCCTTCCGCATCCTAAATCTAAAATTTTTAAATTTGAATCCTTATGAAATTCTCTTACATATGATTGAATTATATTCCATCTTAATAACTCTTCTTCGTTTGGTTCTGACTTGTTCCATTTATCATTATTTACAAACAGTTGTTCATAATATTGATCCTCACTAATTATTTCATCTTTTTGAGTAAAAATTCTACTTCGTATCTTCCTTAAATACTTATACATATACCTGATTTTTAATTTTTATACCAAATCCCATTTTATATCTTGTTGAAAAACTTTATTTATTTTTAAATTTAATCGATTCACAATTTCAAAATCATAGGACTCAACAATGTTAAATTTCAAAGCCGTATGTACAACTTCAATATCATTTAAAGAATCACCTAAAAACAAATCAATTTTATAAAATCCAGGCAACAATTTTAATTTCTTTATGGTCAAAAAAACTTTTCCTTCTTTTAAATTTGAATAATTTATTTTTTGATTATATGTGTTATTATTAACACCAACTATTGCTAAGTCATTTTCATCTTTTATTACGATTCCAATAACCAAATTTTTAATTGTATTTTCAGTTTCAAAATCGATTTCTAAAACCAAGTCATCATTATACTTTATGTTATTATCGATAGAATGCAGTATAACTTGAGTAATATTTTTCTTTCCATGATAAATAAAATTAGAAGTTTGCTGCTCAAGATTCTGATAAATCGTTAGCGAGTCGTCGATGTTACCTTCAAATTTTATTAAACCATTCTCTAAGACAATCCCCTTCGTGCATAAGCTTTTTACTGCCGCCATATTATGACTCACAAACAAAAC
>CALPKO020000177.1 GCA_943324165.2 Bdellovibrio sp. ZAP7
TGCTTTAAGTCTCCTTCTGCGCCAGCATAAGCAATCATGTAATCGCCAACAACTTTGTAGGATGCCCGCACTTTTGGATAAATAAAAAACTTGTTTTTAGTATTTTCATTGTCTGCACTAAAAAATAAATTTACACCTAAGTTAACGGACAAATCATCTTTTGCAAGCACATAATTTGGATTCAAGCCTAAATTCACAAAGCCATATTTTGTTGAAAAGACCGAATTTTTAAAATTTCCTCCCACATAATCAACCAAAATGTTAGTCCTGATTTTTGCTTCCATAATGTCAAAATCAAAGGTTGGTTTTGCATAAAAACGATTTTCTGTAGAACCATACGAATCCCAAAAATGATTGAATTTCAAACCCATTTCTTTAAAAACACCCTTGTTAAAACTGATTTTTCCACCTAAAGATAAATTCTGGTAAATGTGTTTTGGATTTATTCCAGTTATTAAATTCTGCAAATCGGTTGGCGCTAAAGTGCTACCGAAATCTTCAGGCAAACCATACCAATTAAATCCTTGCCTTTGATAGCCTAAATCAGTTTTCCAAGCATAATTTTGTTGTTTGTTTCCATAAACTAAATCTAGACCTGTATTTGAAAATTTATCATCCAATGGAACATTTTTGATTCCTCCTTGGGACGATTGATGCCGTAACATTCCTCCAATATATTGGTTTTCGCCAATGTTTTCGGTTACAAAAAGTTCAGTAATTGCAGATTTGTAGGTTCCAAATCCTAACGTAAAATAATTTTTATACAATCGTTCTTGTTCCGTTTTGTCAACAGCAGAAGCAACACCTTTAGACGGTGTGAAAGTCGAAGCAACAGGAAATGAAAAAATATTGTACTTTATATCTTCTTTTTTAGAATTGTCTTCATCGTCCAAATTCGGAGTTTCTTTGACTTTAAAAGCATCAGAAATTGATGGCGTATATGGCTTTACAACGTTTACCACCTCTGTTCCGATGTTTTCGTCTTTCTTTTGGGAAAATGAAATTTGTGTCCCAAGAAAAAGGGTTAGCATCGTAATTTTATATTGAAATTTAATTTTCATATTTTTTTTAGTTCTTTCTTCTATTTTCTTTCTTCTATTTTCTTCTCCAAAAATCACTTCTCCACAGACGAATTCGTCTTCGCTTCCTCTGTTTGAATAATGTCTTGCTCTTTTTTTGCATCTTCAACAACATCTTGAAAATCTGTGAAATTCTTAATCACACTATCCAAAATATAGTTCGCTTGAAATGCATCTTTCAATCCATAAAAGTTCTTTGCCATCACAACCAAACCTTTGGCACCAAAATATTTATAACCTGAATAGTTTTTTGTCAGTTTTTGAATGGCATTGTTTGAATCTTCGAACTTAGCTTCTTGGTTTTTGAAATAAGCATCATAATACAAAGCTTCTGCAGCCAATTCGCCTTTTGCAATGGTCAATAATTTGGCATAAGCTACTTTAGCTTTGGGTTCATCATTCGATTTTATCGCAGAACGAGCAACGATAATTTGAGCGTCACTGCGCACTTTATCATCTGTCTTTGGGTTATTCAACACTTTTTCAGCTGCTAGAACTGCGTTCGCATAATCTGATTTATCGTAGTATACTTTCATCAAATTGGCTTGTGCATAGGTGATGTTTTGCGGAAAGTCTGCTTCGACTTCCAAACGCATTAAAACAACAATTGCTTTCTCATAATCTTTAGATTTTAAATAAATCTCACTCAAACGCGCCAACGCTTGCTCTGTAAATTCGTTGCGTTGTTTGGCAATTACAAATTCATAATTAGGAATGGCATTGCTTTCTAATTCGTCGGCAAAATACAACTGCGCCAGATAAAAATTGACCTTTACAGCATGGATTCCGCTTGGGAAATTCGATAAATAGCCCGTAAATCCTGAAATTGCTTGTTTAACATTGTTTTCTAGATATTTCTTTTCTGCAGCTTCGTAAGTATCATTGTCCAACTCAGCATCCGTTACTTGCACAAAATTTAGGGTTTTGACCCAAGTTGCATATTCATCTACTTTTCCGCTATCCACATAAATCAAACGAGCGGTGGAAACTGCTTCTAGAGCCTCTGGCGTATTAGGATAATCTGCCGCTACTTTTTTAAATTTAGTCAATGCCAATTGGTCTTTGTCTGAATTATAATAAACCAAACCTTGTTTCAAAACCGACTTTGCAGCATAAATTCCGGTTTTAAATTCGCCAACTAATTTATCATAAGTCGTTATGGCATTATCATTTTTATTTTCGACAACATAAGTATTTCCGAGTTCAAATAAGGCATCATCTCGGTATTGTGATTTTGGATAGGTACTGACAAGCTTATTTAAATCATCAATTTTTTTGTCGTTTTTATTCACAAATCCATAGCAAATTGCTTTTTGAAATGACGCGTAATCGGCATCTACGCTTTTCAATTCGACTGCTTTGTTGTAGGCATCCATTGCAGGCCAGTATTTTGCAATTACAAAATTACAATCGCCTAACCGCAAGTACGAGTCTGTCAAACGAAATTTGTCCTCTTTTGAAGTTGCAATATAAATTTGAAAATTGGCGGATGCGTTGTCATATTCTTTCAATTTAAAATAAGCATAAGCCAAATTGTAGTTGAGGTTTTTGTTTTCTGGTGTGTTCTTGGCTTCTGAAAAACCTTCAAATTGCTTGAAACTTAATAGCGATTCTGAAAAATTATCTAAAACATATTCTGTTTCACCTTTCCAAAAAGTGGCTCTTGCAGAAAATTTGATGTCGCGTGGTTCGGCAATTGATTTTTTGAACATTGCCAGGGCGTCTTGGTAATTTCCATCGGTATACAATTCTAATGCACGATAAAAAGTAACTTTTTGATAAGCTTGTTTGTTTACAAAACTCTTGTTTTTTTCTAATAAAACTAAAGCTCCTTTGTAATTTTTTGAAGTAATGAATGAATTAATCAACAAAGTTTCTACTTCTGATTTATTCGGATTCGTTGGGTATTTATCTAAAAAAGAAGACAAAACGTCTGGAACAGTTTGATAAGAATTCCCAATCTCGTAACTTAATTTAGCATAATTTAAAAAAGCATCTTCTTGGATTTTTAGGTCAAAATTCATTTCAGAAGCGTTTTTAAAAGCATTTAAAGCTTGTTGCTTTTTATCTGTTTTCAAATAGCTTTCACCCAAATGATAATAAGCATTTTGCGCTACAAAGTCTTTACCATCAATGATTTTGTTGAATTGCAATATCGCATTTTCAAAATCTTTCTGTTGATAATAAGCATAGCCCAAAATGTAGTAATCTGTATTGTTCCATTTTCCTTTTTTACCTTTATAAGCAGCTAAATACGGAATTGATTGGTCATATGCTTTTAAATTGAAATGACTTTCGCCAATAATTTTGTTCAATTCCGACTTTTCTAAAGCTGTTGATTTTGCCAATGCAATATTTCCTAAATCGATGGCTTTTTGAAAATTTCCCAATTTAAAATTCATATCTGCCTGAAAATAAGACATTTTTTCTTTGTACTTGTCCTCAGTCGAAACTTGCTCAAATTGTTTAATGGCTTCTTTGTAGTCATCATTTTCATAAGCCATAAATCCTAAATAGTACTTGGCTTGCGAGCCATATTCTTTAGAATTTACCACTTTATTGAAATATTTAGCTGCTTCTTTTTTGTTTTTAGCATTAAAAAAACTATACCCTTTTTGAAAATTAAATTTTTCTACATCATCATCACTCAAACCGCTTTCGTCCACTTTATCAAACCATTCTAAAGCTTGTGGATACTGACCTTGTTCAAAATAAAAGTGCGCTACTTCAATAAAAGCTTGATTGGTTTTTGGACTTGTTGGATAATCTTTTACAAAATTTTCCATCAATACATCGGCACCATTTTGGTTGAGATGAATGGCACAATTGGCTATGTAATAGGCACAATCAGACTGCACTTCTTGTTCTGAATTACTTTCTTTTACCTGTTCAAAAATAATTTGAGCCGATTGGTACTGTTGGTCTTTGTAGAGTTCAATCGCACGGTTATACTCTTTTAAATCATTGGTATAAATGGCCGTTTTTTGAGCAGCAACCGTAGCAATAGTTCCTACAGATAGCATTGTGATATATAGCCTAGAGAAATTTCGCATCTTAAATGGATTTTTATCAAAAATAGTGTTGTTAGAGTAATAACGGCTTTGCAAACGGTTTTATTATAAACATTGTTTTGAACAATTAGATTTTTTGAGTTGGGAGTGAGAATATGGGAGTTGGAAGATGGAAGATGGGATTAAGAAGTTCCTTTGAAAGGCAATTATTCAAAGTTTCACAAGCGTTAACTATCGCAACCATATATAATGGCTATATTTGCAACCAAATTAAATTATATTTTTTGATAAGTTTATCGAAACTCATAATTGAAAAATTACAATTTTTGGAGTATGGGTTATACTAAATTTGTATAATTTAAGTAATGGCAATAGGTAAGCAAAGGTTTTTCCAGTTCCCGTTTGTGCAATTCCCATCATATCTCTACCAGACATTATTACGGAAAATGATTTTTCTTGAA
>CALPKO020000178.1 GCA_943324165.2 Bdellovibrio sp. ZAP7
AGTGGCATTAATTGCCTTCATAAATTCATTGGCAATCAATGCATATCCTCTTGGGCTTGGGTGAACGCCATCTAAAGAAAATGCTCCACCCGTTACATAAGTAGATGTTATTTGAAAATTACCAAAACGTATTCCTGTTTTGTAGACTGTATTTAAAACAGAGTTTGCATCAACAAACGCTAACCCTTTTGATGTTGCTAACGCCTTTATTGTTGTATTGTATGCATCTGTTGCGATTTTCAACTCGCCAGCTTCACCAGCTGATAGAACTAATTTATCTTCAAAAGGATATGTAATTCCTTTTTTGTTAATACTTGCAGGAACACCAGGCTGTGTTGCTCCGATTTGTGCTCTTGAACTCAACAATATATAATCATCAGCTGTTGCTTGTCTTGCTTGACCATAGATTGCACCAAATGCAGCAGCAGTTTGAGCTCCCAAACTTGGTGTTAATGCAGCTGTTAATTGTGCAGATAAATTAGTTAAATATTCGTCTTTAATCAACAATGGATTCGATGGGTCTGTAATTAATTTAGATGATTTTACTAAAAGACTAATTCTATCCCCAGCTCCAAACGCTGTTAATGCTTGCTTTAAAGGACCATATAACTGAGCATTTAATGCGTCGATGGTAGCATCCCCATTAGAGATAACACCTGCCCCTAAGACAGAAGGTTTTAAAGGGTTATAAGGTACGGAGGTAAAAAATGGTATAGTTGTAATATCTGGAATATTGGCAATTACACCTTTTGCACCTTTTTCTGTAAGTTTATCAACCAATGAACTGTAAACATTTCCAAATACATTTGGATCTGTAATGTCATTACTTCCGTAAGTTGCTGGATTTAAATTCCCAATTTGATTGATTCCAATTCCACCAGATGTTGCATAAGATAAAACATCATTGTTGCCTATCCAAAGCGAGAAAAATGTTGGATCTTGTTCTATTGCGTCTGCGAGAATAGTAGTATTTGGGCTTTTTGCAAATCTTGCAAAATACGGATTTGCCGCACCTGACGGTACTCCTGCAACATTTCCATAACCAGGAGCTAACAAATGAAAACTTTTTGCGCCAGGAACACCCATGTTATTAAACGGGCCTGTCAAAACGGAAGTAATTTCTGTTTTTGGCATTCCTGCAACATTTACAGGAGCAACACCATTAAAATACAATCTAGTTGGTTGAATTGGAAAACCTCCTAACAATAAACCACCTAAGTTATCGTCTCCACAAAAAGGAACTTTAAATTCTCCACCCCCTACTTTGGCAAATTGCTGAGCTAAAATACTTGGATAAGAACCTTCTTGCCCTTTTTTGAAAAGCGCACCATCACTGTAGCCGGCGGTTAAAGAATTTCCTAAAGATACGTATTTTGAAAAATCGGCTGTTCCTGCCGTAACTGGTACTTCAACCACCACGTTATCACCTTCATCATTTTTACTACACGCTACAAAAGTTAATGAAACTAAAAGTAGCCATTTGAAATTTTTTATCATTTTTTTAAATTTTTAAATCAATTAATAATTAAGGATTGATTACCCAAGAAACAAACATTTGCTGTCCGATTGCACCTGCACCAATAACTTGAATATAGTCTTTTCCAAATAAATTAGTTGCGCCAATTTTAAATGTAGATTTCATTTGTGGAACGGTATAATTGATTTGTGCATCCATAACCGTGATTGACTCTACCATACCATCTACAAATGATGATTGCCACAAATAACCATCGCTCCAGCGGATATTAAAGTTAAATCCAAAGTTTTTAAATAAAGATGCATTTCCTAAAGATGCTTTCACTCTATGTTTTGGAGTGTTGAATCCTGGAATAAAACTTGGATCTTTTGATTGATCAAATTTAAAGTCTGCATAGTTATAATTTGCCCCTAATTCAAAATTTTTGTACACTTTCTTAGACAGTCCGAAACCAACACCCATAGAAGTAACTTGCGTTTTTGAATTGGTATAAATTTGGTAAATTCTTCTGTCACCGTTGGCAATCGCAGCGTATGTTTTTTGTACTTCAGCATTTGCGATGTCAGTTCCAACAGTTCCATAATAAGGAGTTATTACTCTTGCTTGATTTAAGAAGTCATTATACATATTATAATAGCCATTAAAATCTACTGACAAATCATTATTGATTACTGATCTATAACCTAATTCTATCGCTTGAACTCTTTCTGGTTTTACTAACCCAATAGATGCTACTTGTAAATCTGCAGGGTTTTGAGATACTCCAAAAGCTTGAACTGATGCTAATGTATAGGAATTGTTATATGCCTCAACTCCAGATAAAGTTACAGTTGAAGGAAGTCCCAATGCCTGACCAGAAGCACTTACTGCTCTATCTTCAACAAATCTTGACAAATTGTCTGGAGCAGATCCAATTAAAGCTACCGGGCCAAGATCTAGACCAATATACTGGTCTTGAGTTGTTGGGTTTCTAAAACCGGTCTGGTAAGAAACTCTAAAGTTATGTTTCTTTGTTGCTCCAGCAGAATAAACGAACGCAACTCGCGGAGAAACAAATCCTTTAAAGTTTTGACTTTTATCGTACCTAACAGAACCCGTAAATTTCAATCTTTCTTCGGCCAAAAACTTTTTAGATAATTGTGTGTATGCGCCAAATTCATCATATTTGATTGGCCCATCAAAATCTGTAAAGATTGTTCCATTAGAATTCATTTCATATCTTCTTGCTGAACCACCAACTTGAATTTCTGCAACCTTAACTATTTCTTTAAAGTTATAATTTACATCTGAGTGATATAGTTTTGATTGATCTTGAAATTTGGCGCCTTCAGTTAAATTAGGATTACTAATTACATTTGCTAATGCGTTTTTAAATGCTGGTGATCCTGCTTCAAAACGAGGTTTTCCAACTGGCGCTGTTGCAAATTGCGGCAACCCTTGTAAACCTGCTGGTACTATATTATAATCAGCAAACTGTCTTGCATTTGCAGCAGAAACATTGGCGTCTGTGCCTAACACCGCTCCAGACAATTGGTATGCAGTTGCATAGTTAGTAAACCATTCTGTATCTGTTTTTGCAGCTCTGTTGACATTCCATGCGGCAAAACGCATGTCGTATGAATCTCCCGCATCTTCTGATGTCATATAAGCTCTTGCGAAAAAGTTTTTACCTTTTACTTCGAATTTAGTTTGCGACATGTAGAAATTTTTAAGCGCATAACGATTTGCTCCTTGATAAATGGTATTTCCAAAACCTAATTTATGTTGTAAAATGATTTCAAAATCGTTGGCAAAAGGTTTAAAGTGCATAGAAAAATCTGCTTTTACACTTTCAATTTTGTTGTCAGTTAAATCTTGTTCTCTATAACCTGTTCTGCTAACTTGTCCGACATTTTTTATAAACGTAGTAACTTCGTCACCATAAAGATTCAATCCGTCATAGTTTTGATTCATGGCATGACCGACAGACCCACCAGTTACGCTTCTTTGATCTGCGGCAATCCATTCTGAAGCTTGCATAAACGTAAAATTGGCTTTCACTGCAAAATGCGGTGTAAATGCTTTTGCAGCTCTAATGCCAGCATCCCAAAAATCATTAACTCCGGCTACTTCTTGGTTTGTTTTACCATACTTTACATACGATGAAATACCTTGTTTTGTAAATGGGCTTTTGCTGTTCATGAATAATATTCCATTAAAAGCATTTGCTCCATAAAGTGCAGAAGATGCTCCAGGAAGAAGTTCCACATTGGCCACATCTATATCTGAAAGCCCAATTAAATTACCTAAAACAAAATTTAATGCTGGCGATGAGTTGTCCATTCCGTCAACCAATTGCATAAATCTAGTGTTGGCAACTGTTGAAAAACCACGTGTGTTAATTGATTTAAAAGAATAACTACTCGTGTTAAAATGCACTTCTTTTAAGTTTTCTAAACCATCATAAAAAGTGGCAGAAGTGGTGTTTCTAATTTCTTGTTGACCCATTCTTTCAATGGTTACAGGAGATTCAATTACTCTCTCAGGAGTTCTAGAAGCAGAAACTACGATTTCGTTCAGTTTGGTTTCTTGTTCTACAAGTTGAACGTTCAACTTCTGATTGTTAGAAGTTACGGTCACTTTTTGAGTTATGAAACCAACATTTGAAATTGCTACCTCGAAAGGTGGTTTCTTGGTCGTGTTTAAAATAAATTTTCCATCAGCATCTGTAATGGTTCCATTCGATACGCCAATAATTGTAACATTTGCACCAGAGACAGGCTTATTGTTAAAATCTTTGACTGTTCCATTTATTGCATTTTGAGAATAAGTTATTCCGCAAAAAAACAATGACAACATAAATAAATACACTTTCATTTTTTTGAGTTTTGTTAGATTATGAAGCCAAAGTACAAATATTTTTCATATTGACAGAATTTCAATAATAAAATTTCACTATTAGCATCTATTTTTTGCAATTCCTGATAATTCTATATTTTATATTTTTTGTGTTATTGTTAACATAATTGTAATTTATGTAAAAAAAATACTAAACGTACCTGTAAAAAAATTATAATTTGATTATATCAT
>CALPKO020000179.1 GCA_943324165.2 Bdellovibrio sp. ZAP7
CAAAATGAAGTGAGTTTGGCTGAAGATACAAATCCTAACCAAGATTATGTTTTAGATGTTAAAAATTTATTACAGGATATTATTGCAAATCCAAGTGATAGTTTCGGTTTTTTATTAAAACTAAAAACCGAAATTCCCTATCGATTGTTAGCTTTTGCCTCAAGCAATCACCCCAACACAGCTTTACATCCAAAATTAGAAATTTGTTATTCTAATGCGTTGACAACAAATATCTCAATGTTTCAAAATAAAAATGTTTACGTATATCCAAACCCTACATCTGGGATTGTAAGTATTGAATTAAAAAATGTTAACACCAATGTATCTTCAAATAATAGTTTTGTAATATTGGACACGATGGGAAAAAAAGTATTTGAAAACAAGTGTTTTTCTATATCTTCGCTTTTATTCGATGTAAGTTTTTTGCAAAATGGCATCTATTATTGGGTTTTAACCGCTGACCAAATCACTAGTAATGGAAAACTAATTTTGGCAAAATAATATAACATCGTTAATCTGTTGATTTTATTGAGGTAAATTAAGAAAGCTAAGGGCTTGGCTATATCTTTGCTGCGATAGCGTGGAATTTCTTTCCGTGGTCAGCAAAAACGTCAAACAACAAAACAAACGATTTTTTCTAATTACATTAAAAAAAAGTGCCACAAATCATTGCAGCACTTTTTCTATTTTTAAAACAAAGCTTTATTTTAAAATTGTTTGTTTTCTATCTGGTCCCACAGAAACAATTTTTATGGGCACTTCAAGTTCTTTTTCGATAAAAGCTATGTATTGTTTCAATTCTATCGGGAGTTCTTCATAAGTAGTCATCCCTGTTAAGTCGGCTTGCCAACCTTTAAATTCTTTAAAAATAGGTGTTACATTTTCTGGTTCAATGTTGTACGGCAAGTGACTAATTTTTTCGTTTTTATAATCATAAGCTACGGCCACTTTCAAGGTTTCAAAACCAGAAAGCACATCGCCCTTCATCATCATTAATTGCGTAACGCCATTTACTTGTACCGCATATTTTAAAGCTACCAAATCTAACCATCCACACCGTCTTTTTCTTCCCGTAACCGAGCCAAATTCGTTGCCCACACTCGCCATTACATCACCAGCTTCTTCAAAATCCTCTGTTGGAAATGGTCCGCTTCCGACTCTAGTCGTATAAGCTTTAAAAATACCAAATACTTCTTTAATTTTGTTTGGTGCAATGCCTAGACCAGTGCATGCGCCCGCAGCTGTTGTGTTGGATGAGGTTACAAAAGGATAAGTTCCGAAATCGACATCCAGCAACGAACCTTGTGCTCCTTCGCATAGAATAGATTTTCCTGCTTTTTGGGCTTGGTGTAAATATTCTTCACTATCAATAAAATTAAGTTTTTTTAATTCTTCGACAGATTCAAAAAATTCTAATTCCAATTCCGCTAAATTATATTGAATCGCAACATCATAAAAAGCAATCATTGCTTCGTGCTTGTCAGCCAAGGCACGGTAACGTTCTTTGAAATCTTCTAATTCCAAGTCGCCCACACGAAGTCCGTTTCTACCGGTTTTATCCATATAAGTTGGTCCAATTCCCTTAAGGGTTGAACCAATTTTTGCTTTTCCTTTTGAAGCTTCAGAGGCAGCATCTAGCAAACGGTGTGTTGGCAAAATAAGATGTGCTTTGCGAGAAATAAATAACCTAGATTTGATGTCGATATTGAATTTTGCTAAACCTTCGATTTCTTTTTGAAAAACTACAGGATCAATTACAACGCCGTTTCCAATCAAATTGATAGAATTTTTATGAAAAATACCCGATGGAATGGTACGTAAAACATGTTTAATACCGTCGAACTCTAAGGTATGTCCGGCGTTTGGACCACCTTGAAAACGTGCGATTATGTCATATTTCGAAGTAAGTACATCAACAATTTTTCCTTTACCTTCGTCGCCCCATTGTAATCCTAATAATAAATCTACGGTCATCTTTTTATTTGTAAAATTCTACCTATCCTATAACAATGACAGAAAATTCAAGTAGAATATGTTAATTTATAGTTGTTGTTGTTTGTAGTTCATTTAAATTTGCCCTTCGGATGTTAAGGGGCTTTTTTTATTCCCATATAAATACAAAGAATGATTGGTAATTTCGATATCAAAAATCTCCTCTATTGTTTTTTTTATGGTTTGTATTCTAGGGTCACAAAACTCTATTACTTCTCCCGTATCGGTCATAATAATATGGTCATGGTTTTTATCGAAATAAGATTTTTCGTAATGTGCTTGGTTTTGACCAAATTGGTGTTTTCTTACCAAAGCGCAGTCCAAAAGTAATTCCATGGTGTTGTAAAGTGTTGCCCGGCTAACACGATAGTTTTTATTTTTCATCTTAACATACAGTTGTTCGATATCAAAATGTTCCTCACTATCGTATATCTCTTGAAGTATAGCGTATCGTTCAGGAGTTTTTCGGTGCCCTTTTTGTTCAAGATATAGTGTAAAAACATTTTTTACAATATCTTGATTTTTGCTGTTATCTACTGATATAAGTGTCATATTTGGCAAAGATAATTTATAGTTGATAACTTTAAAAATTTAGTCATTTAAAGTTATAAACCAATTGTTAATAAGCATATTTTCAAAATTATTTTTTGTAAACGCGGGTCACTTTATCGATACCATCAATTTTTTTGATATTGTCGGTCAATCTTTTCAAAATAGTATTGTTTTGAACAATTACTACAACTTGGCCTTTAAAAATGCCAGCTTCACTGCTCAAAGAAATACTTTGGATGTTTACGTGCATATTACTAGAAATAACTTTTGTCAATTCGTTAGTTAACCCTAAACTATCCATTCCTGTAATATCCAAAATGGCTTTAAATACTTGTTGAGAGGAATCAATCCATTTAGCAAAGATGATGCGATAGGCATAGTTGGATTGCAAGCTTAAAGCGTTTGGGCAATCTTTTTTATGTACTTTTATACCTTCATTAATGGTTACAAAACCAAAAACGTCATCACCAGGAATTGGATTACAACAGCTCGAAAGTTTATAGTCTAATTTATCTTGGTCAACTCCAAACACGAGCAAATCAAAATTATTGCTAAGCTCTTCTTTCTGAATATTTTCAGGGTAATAGGATGGTGTTCTTTTTATTTTGTTTTTGAAAAAATTAATAAAGGTATTGCTTTTTAAAGCAGCATATTCTTTAATTTGACTATTTTCAATCGATCCAATACCAACTCTATAGTACAAGTCTAAACTGGTGCGAAGTTTGAAAAAAATCACCATTTCATTAACGGTATTTTCGTTTAGGGCAACTTTTAGATGGCGCAGTTTTCGGATCAAAACTTCTTTGCCCTCTTCCGCTATTTTTTTTGTGCTATCGTTCAGAACACTTTTGATTTTGTTTTTTGCTCTTGCAGTTGTCACATAATCTAGCCAGTGCATCGTAGGTTTTTGGTTGGGAGAAGTAATAACCTCGATTTGATCACCACTTTTAAGTTCAAAATTCAAAGGCACTAATTTCCCATTAACTCTCGTTCCACGTGTGTGGATGCCCACAGCAGAATGTACACTAAAAGCAAAATCCAAGGAAGTTGCGCCTTTTGGCAAAGATTTTATTTCTCCTTTAGGTGTAAAAACAAATATTTCTTTCGAGTAAAGATTCATTTTGAAATCTTCAACAAAATCAACGGCATTGGTTTCTTGATTTTCTAACGCTTCTTTTAATAAATTTAGCCAAACATCTAAACCACTTTCTTCGGTTGCGCCTTGTTTGTATTTGTAATGTGCAGCATAACCTTTTTCGGCAATTTCGTCCATTCGTTCACTTCGCACTTGTACCTCTACCCATCGACCTAAAGGCCCCATGACGGTGATGTGTAGGGCTTCATAGCCAGTCGATTTTGGCGATGAAATCCAATCTCTTAAACGACTCGGACTTGGGCGATAATTATCTGTTACGATAGAATAAATCTTCCAAGCAAGAAATTTTTCCTCTTTTAATTCGGATTTATATACTATTCGCAAGGCAAATTTGTCGTAAACTTCATCGTAACTAACATTTTGCGCTTTCATTTTTCTACGAATAGAATAGATGGATTTTGGCCTTCCTTTGATGGTATATTCTATTCCTTCTTTGTCTAATGAATCCTTCAAAACATCTGAAATATTTTTGATATATTCGTCTTGTTCTTCTTTCGTTTCTTTTATTTTGCTAATAATATCATTATAAACAGCCGGCTCGGTGTATTTTAAACCTAGATCTTCTAGTTTTGTTTTGATATTGTACAATCCCAAGCGATGGGCAAGAGGTGCATATATGTATAAGGTTTCAGAAGCAATTTTAGTTTGTTTATATTCCACCATCGCATCCATGGTTTTCATATTGTGCAATCTGTCGGCAAGTTTTATCAAAATCACACGCACATCGTCGTTCAAAGTTAGCAACATCTTTCTGAAATTCTCCGCTTGCATCGAAACGTTCATG
>CALPKO020000180.1 GCA_943324165.2 Bdellovibrio sp. ZAP7
AGTATTTGACAAATACTTGTCATTGCATCCAAATTAAATAAAGAATATCCATACGGTTTTGTTCGTTTTAATTCCAATGGAAAACTACCATCTTTATCCATTTGATTCGGCAAAAGTGTTGTTTTGTAGAAATTTCTGCAAAAATCCATGGTTTTAGTATCTTTGATTAAATCTGCAAAAGCAGCCACTTGCATTGTCCAACAAACACTATGATTATTGCCATTATCACGTTCAGCAATTCCATATTCATGTGTTGTTATCCAATTTAAATAATTTGAAAACCACAATTTTATAGCGTCTAAATCAGCTTTTGAAAGTGCCTGTGAATGCTCAATCGCGTGAATAGCTTTGGTAACCTCAACCAAATGTACCGTGTCAATAATTCCAATTCCACGACCGGTTGCAACGCCTTTGATTGCTTGTGCATATAACAAATTAGCATTCATTTTGGTATCCGGATTCACAAACCAAGCTTTCAAATGAAGGGCTAATTGATCAGCATATTTTTTATCATTCGTAAGAACATAAGCCGAAGCTAAAGCACCAGCAATTTGACTAAGACGAATTAATGCTTCTCGATGCGCGGTGAAATTTGCGGGATTGGTCAAACCATCTTTTCTGATATAAGGACCGTTTGGATTTTTTTCGTCTGGCCACCAGTAATCACCTTCGGAATAAAAATCGTGTCGCGTTCCCGAATTTCTATCACAAAATGAAGTCGTAACTGTTTCTGGCGCTTCACTTAAATAAGTACCTGCATTACTAAGTACTCGGATTCTTTCAATTTCATTTAAATTAAAAGCCGTTTTGGTACTGGAACAACTGGCAGCCGTAATTCCAATAAATAAAAAAATAACTTTTCGGCTCATTTTTTTCATTTGAAATAGGTAGAAATACCTAAATTATTGTTTTTTAAACTTTAAATATTCACCTTTAAAATTTTGATTTAAGATATTCATTTCGATAGAATCGCTTGTTGAATCTGGAATAACTTCAATTGACGCTTTCCCATTTGCCATTTTAATAGATTCACTTCCGGTTGGTGTACCTTGGTTTTTTAATGTTTGACCACCTGATAAACATTGAAAATAGACGCGATCTTCATAATCTAAACAACGTAATTTATTTTTATCGACTGCAATTGCAGTTACCAGGTAATTCCCATTTTTCATTTTCTCTGCTGATAATTCCAACCCATCTGCAGGTAAGTTCTTAGTAAAACGGTAATTTACATCGATAGTATCTGATACTTTTTTACCGTCATTTGAAATTCCAATTGCAACAAAAGTGTTTTTTCCGTCGGCAAACTTCACTTCCCAAGTCAGACCAGAAGCAGGAAAAGCAGTAATGTCACGAACTTTTATTCCTAGAGAAACTCCATTTTGAAAGAACTCGACTTTAGGGCAGTTGCTATATACGTTCAAAATCCGAGTTGTGTCTTTTGGACCTTGACGTTCAGTCCAAGTGTGCGATTCGATGTAAGTGAATGGCTTGTCGCTCCAATAACTTTTAAACACATAATAGGCATCTTTAGGATTTCCATTTCTGTCAACCAACCCTTTTTGATTCATATATGGAATATCATCTTCAGGACGCAAAGGGGTTGCGAAGTCTTTAAATGCCCATTGAAGATTCCCAACAAATGTTGGATCGTTTTCAGAGATATGCAAATGCCAATCAAACAAATCAACGATATAATTCTCACTCCAATCACCAATTTGAGCAATATTAGCCACTTTAGTTTGTACGATTGCTTCTTCCCAACCTTCGGATTTTATCTGGCCTTCGCCAGTAATTGGGTTTTCGGAATGGCGACCAACATGGCTATCGCCGCCATATTCTGCATGAATAAAGTGCTTGTAATCTAATTTGTATTTATCGATTGCTTTTTTATAGCTTTTATAACTTCCAGAGTACCAACCAGACCAAATTGAAGGTGAAAAGACGTCAACAATTTTTGAACCTTCTTCATATTTACGAATTACAGTTTTACGACTAGGGTCCAGTTTGTGGGCAATATCATTAAGCTCTGTTAAAAAAACATTAGTTTTTACAGTATTATCGCCGTCTTCAAAATCGGGCAGCCAATTCATTTCATTTCCTAAAGACCAAAGTATAATTGATGGATGATTAAAATTTTGGTTGATTATTTCACCCAACATATTTTTAGCATTGGTTTTCCATACTTCATTCCCAAATCCGCCGCGACACCATGGTAATTCATCCCAAACCAATAAACCCAATTCATCACAAGCTTTATAAATTTCTGGATCTTGCGGATAATGTGCCAATCTGACAAAATTGGCCCCCATTTCTTTTATGGATTCCATGTCTTTGCGATGTTGCTCATTTGACATTGCTGCACCAACGCCTGCATGTTCTTCATGGCGGTGCGTTCCGCGAATTAAAAGTCGTTTTCCATTAAGTAAAAAAGGACCATTGTCTTTAAATTCGAACCACCTAAAACCTACTTTATCTTCAATTTTATCCTTTTCAATTCCATTTTCTAACAATGAAACAGCAACGACATATAAATTTGGTTTGTTTACATCCCATAACTCAGGATTTTTAATATCGTTAAAAGCAATTGTAGTTTCTTCTCCAGATAAATTTCCTTTTTTAGTTGCCACTATTTTTCCTTTTGGATTAGATAATTGGGCGACATAATTGAAACCGCTTGCGTTTTGAATATTTTTTACGTTGACAACCACCTTTAAAGCAGCTGATTTTTCTGAAACTTGTGGTGTAGTTATTTTAATATTATCAATATAATTTTTTGACATGGAAAGTAACCAAACATCTCTGGTAATTCCTCCAAAAATAATAAAATCACTTTTTTGGGATGGAATTATTTCAATATTATAACTATTGTCAACACGAACTAAAACTTCATTATTTCCTTCGCTAATAAATTTAGAAATATCAAAAGTAAATCCGATATAACCGCCAATATGTTCGCCAACTTCTTTTCCGTTTACATATACATTTGTTGTAATATTGGCGCCTTCAAAATACAATTTGTAGAGTTTATTCGAATCAAGACTTGAAATAACGAGATTTTTTTTATACCAACTTGCACTTCTTCGGTAGCCAGGATCATTATCAGTTGCATCTAAACTGTTCCAAGAATGAGGCAAATTTAAAGCAACCCAATTCGTTGCGTTTTTTGCTTCCGAAATATTTTTAGTATCATTTTCTAAATAATTCCAACCCAAATCAATATTGGTTTTTGTTCGAACTGCGCTTTCAGATTTTTGAGCATAGGTTGCTTTAAAACCAAATAATAAAACTATCGCAAATAAGCTAATGGGAGTGTGAATTTTGAATTTCATAAAAATTTAAAGAGATTGTTTTCTAATAATTGCTTCTAAAAAATAATAATCAGCGTATACAATTGGCTGATCTATTTCATCTTTTTTAGGCCAATTTCCCGTACTGTGATTTAAAATAAATGGTCCTTCTACAGTATCATTTAATAGATATTTATCAGAACTTAATGTGTTTATTACCTTATTTGAATAGTCTAAATAGGCTTGGTTTTTTGTAAAAGCATATAATTCTATTAATGCAGATGCCATTACTGCTGCAGATGAAGCGTCTCTCGGCGCATTTGGAATGTTCGTGTCGTTAAAATCCCAATAAGATATTCCATCTTCAGGTAAGGTTTCGTAATTGATATAATACTTGGCAGTGGCTTCTGCTTGTTTAAGGTATTTTTTATTTTTTGTGTAGCGATAAGCCATAGTAAATCCGTAAACTGCCCACGATTGTCCTCTAGCCCACGACGATTCGTTATTGAAGCCTTGAAAGGTGGCTTTTTTTCTAATCCCATGAGAAATAGTATCATAATCAACGACATGATAACAACTATTGTCTTTTCTAAACTGGTTTTTAAGCGTAGTATTTGCGTGCTTGATTGCAATATTTTTAAATAAAGGATCGCCAGAAATTTTGGAAGCCTCAAATAATAATTCGAGATTTAACATGTTGTCAATAATAACAGGGTAATCAAAAAGTTCTTTGCTGTGATCCCAAGATCTTATAGCGCCAATTTTAGCATTAAATCTTGTGATTAATGTTTGAGCACTTTTTAAAATAATTTTTTGATATTTTAAATTGTCTTCAACTTTGAGTCCTTTCCCAAAGCTGCAATATACTTTGAAACCCATGTCGTGCGTACCGCCATTGAATTTTTCTTTTTCAATAAACGCATTCCATAAGGCAGCTTTTTCTTTGTATCTAATATCGCCTGTAATTTTGTAAATCTGCCAAAGATTACCTGCATAAAAACCACTTGTCCAATCTTTAGATTTAACTTTTTTCATCACTCCAGATGAAAGATTTATGCTACTCGGAATCGAAACGGAATCAATTGGAAAATCTAAAAGTTTTAAAAACCTGGCATTAATTTCTTTTTTAACTTGAATTGTAGCTGATTTGTATTGGGCTTGACAATTAATATTGAT
>CALPKO020000181.1 GCA_943324165.2 Bdellovibrio sp. ZAP7
AACAACACAATGACGTTGGAAGACCAACAAAATTCAAAGGAACGCATCGAAGAAGCCATTGCTCAAAAAACGAATGAGATTAAAAGTGAAATGCCAAAATACCTATGGGATTAGAGATAGATTACATAGACGGCCAAACTCCTTTAGATGAGGAGGAAAAAGAAGGACTTCGAATTCCTTCCATAACCACTCGGGAGGAATTAAATGAATTTGAGCAACTCAATATTGAGAAAGCGATTCAATGGACTTTTGGTAAAAAACTACAAGCAGAACAACTGTTTTCGGAAAAGTTCATTAAAGACCTGCACAAGCGAATGTATGGCGAAGTTTGGAAATGGGCAGGAACTTTTAGAACCTCTGAAAAGAATATAGGTGTCAAGAGTTATCTTATAGCCGTTGAACTAAAGCAGTTGTTGGATGATGCGATATTTTGGAAGGACAACAATACGTATGACTCAGAGGAATTAGCCATTCTATTTAAACATCGTTTGGTAAGTATTCATTGTTTTGCCAACGGAAACGGCAGACATTCTCGTTTGATTGCAGATTTGATAATGGAAAAATTATATAATAGCAAATTCTTCTCTTGGGGCAGTGCTAATTTAGTCAAAGCCACCAAAGCAAGGAGTAACTATATACGGGCAGTTAGAACGGCAGATAAAAATGATATTCAACCCCTAATTGCCTTTGCAAAATCTTAACTTATGGTAAAAACCATTCAGTAGATTACAGATTGAAAAGACTTGAATTTATAGGTCTATTCTATGACAGTGTAAATTTTAAAATTTATTTTATTTGTATAACTGTTTCTAAAAAAAACTCTGGATTCCTCCAAAGTTTTTTAAGGCATTTTTTCAACCAAATTAGCTAGGAATTCTAATGTTTGATTTGAAAACAAATCAATAGCCTTCACGCAATAACCCACTGATTTCAGTGGGTTATTTGTTTTATAAAGTGTTTTATTTCCTCGGTACAGATTGTCATGACATTTTTTTTATTCTGCATTTATATGTAAAAGCTTAATGGCATTAAAATCTTTTCTAATATTTGGGAGCTATTTATTGCGTAGAGGAGCTTTTAGTAAAGAACTACTAACATTTGACGCAATTGAATTGCTCTGCCTATAAATTCAAAATACTTTTTTAGGTTCTTGCACACAAATTATTTCACATTTCACTGTTTACAAATGATTTTAGCATGCCTCAATTTTGGTATAATACTGAACTATTTTGTGTTTCATCACTATGTTAATTTATATCGCCTTACATATTTGAAGTAAAAGATGTGCGACTTTTATTAAAAGATGTACGGCTATTTAAAATTAGTTCATCAAGAAATAAAAGTAGTCGGCGATTATTGAAAATATGCAAGGCGATTTAGGATTTTTTAGGTTTTAGCATTCCATAACTTTAATCAATATTTTTTCAAATACTTTTTTGACTATCGATGTAAAGTAAATTGAGAGCTAAACCTTTTTTAAAATCTTTCATTTAAAACAAGTCTAACAATTTGTTCTAATTTTTTGTAATTCTCCTAAAAAAAAAGTCCAGGTACTCGTGTTGCATTCAAAAAGTATATTTCGTAACATATTTTAAAAGTCAATATGAAACAAATAGTTGCGACGCAATACGTTTGCAATGAAATGAAATACCTCGTGCTATTAAATCATCTTGCGGCTTTTGGTGTACTTAATTATTTTACTTTCTTCAAAATACAGGGCGAAATGAAGGTAAAATTGTCTTTACATTAAAAATATAAAAAAACCGAGTACTTTCGTACTCGGTTTCAAAAATAAAAACTAAAATTGTGTTATTTGTCAGTTGATTTAACAGCTAAGCTATAAATTACTAAACCAAATCCAATTTTGTTGATTGCATCAGCAATGTTATAAGCAACGTCAACACTTCCTTTTCCTACAATTGAAGTGTACCATCCGTCAGTTCCTAACATATATCCTAATGGATAAATTGCCCAACCAACTAATACGAACCAGCACAAGATTTTGTGTGATGCTAATACATCGCCACCAGCTGCTTTCGCTAATTTTGCTGCACTTCCCATCCAAATTTCATAAGCAATTGCGAAGTACGCTACTCCTGAAATGAATCCCCAAAATGCCGCTTGGTCTTTAAAAATGGTTTCTCCTAAGTAACCAGTTACCAACATTACTACAGAATAGAAAATCATCTTCCATAATAATCCTGTTTTTGCTCCTGCAACTTTCAAGATTAAATAAAATTCAACACACATTAATGGAACTGTAAGAACCCAATCCACATATCTAAAGAATGTAGGTGATTCATGAAATTCGCCCCAGTACTCTTTCATGTAAAAATAGTGCACTGCGGCAATAAATGTAATCAAACCAGAAACTAAAACTGATGTGCGCCACTTTTTATCAAATTGGTTTAAGGATAAAAAGAAAAATGCAGATGCAGCCATCATGGCCATACACCCAACGAAAAACGTGAAACCAGTGTAATCATCTGGTAACAATTTTGTAACAGAAGCGGAAATAAACATAAAATTTGTCATAAAAAAAAGGTTAAGGTTAATAATAATTAATAATTATTTTTTTTGTTCAAACAAATATATAAAACTTTAAACAGAAATAAATGCATTTTGTTTAATTTTTTTTAACTATTTTTAAAAAAAAAATAATTTACGATGTCGAAAAATCTGAATTTGTCAATATTAGCAAGCTTTTTAGGGCTTTGGATAACTTCCTTCTTAAATGATAAATTTCAAATTATGGTTGGTTTTTTGCTGATTTTTTCTTTCGGAATACTTCATGGCGCAAACGATTTAGTAATTTTAACAAAATTAAACACATCAAAAAGGACAGTTTCTTTTCTAAAATTGATTTTATCATATATTACGGTGGTACTTTTTTCCGCTTTCCTATTTGTAATGTTGCCGTGGTTGGCATTGCTGCTATTTATTTTAGTGAGTGGTTATCATTTTGGCGAACAACATTGGCAAAACCTTAAAGATTTTCCCCCAAAGTGGTTGAAGCATGCTTTTCAATTCAATTATGGCATTTTCATTTTATTGCTTTTGTTTGTTTTTCATGTTAAAGAAGTAGAACAAATTATTTTTTCAATTATAAATATAGACGTCCAATTTATAAATATTGTATTCCTACTGGCGGTTTTTGGTTTTGTACTAAGTTTGTTTTTTGTCTATTATAGTTATAAATCAGTAGAATTTAGAAAAAAAGTTGCTGAAGAATTATTGTATTTGTTGGTCTTTACTGTTTTGTTTAAAGTTGGAAGTCTGATTTGGGGGTTTGCACTTTATTTTATTTTTTGGCACAGCATTCCATCTTTGATTGATCAAATTAAATATTTATATGGTAATTATAGTTTCAATAATTTCAAATTATATTTCAAATCTGCTTTTGTGTATTGGTTGGTTTCACTTATTGGAATTGTCATCCTCTATTTAATATTCAAAAATGAAACTATATTTGATGCTTTGTTTTTTTCTTTTCTTGCCGCAATTACTTTTCCACATGCTTTTGTAATTTTAAAAATGTACAAAAAATAGACGCAAAAAAAACCGAGCAATTGCTTACTCGGTTTAATCTATTGTTTAATGTCTATTATCTTTTGTCTTAAAAAAGATTATTTAACTTCTTCAAATTCTACATCTTGTGTATTATCGTTAGCATCAGATTGTGGTTGCGCCTCTTGGGCTTGACCAGCTTCTCCTTGTGCATACATTGCTTCTGTAGCTGTTTTCCAAGCTGCGTTCACATTGTCTAAACCTTTTTGAATAGCTGCTAAATCTTGCGATTGGTGCGCCATTCTCAATTCAGTTAAAGCATATTCGATAGCTGTTTTTTGATCGTCTGTCAACTTATCAGCCAACTCTTTCAACTGAGACTCTGTTTGGAAAATTAAGCTATCTGCTTCATTGATTTTTTCAACTTTCTCTCTAGCCAATTTATCTGAATCTGCATTTGCTTCTGCATCTTTTTTCATTCTTTCGATTTCTTCTGCAGTTAATCCCGAAGAAGCTTCGATTCTGATGTCATGAGATTTCCCTGTTCCTTTATCTGTTGCAGAAACTTTTATGATACCATTAGCATCAATATCAAAAGTCACTTCAATTTGTGGAACTCCTCTTGGCGCTGGTGGAATGCCATCTAAATGGAAACGACCAATTGTTTTGTTGTCTGATGCCATTGCTCTAGCTCCTTGCAAAACGTGAATTTCAACGGTTGGTTGAGAGTCAGCTGCTGTAGAGAAAACTTGAGATTTTTTTGTTGGTATAGTTGTATTTGATTCTATTAAAGTAGTCATTACACCTCCCATAGTTTCAATTCCTAAAGATAAAGGTGTAACGTCTAATAACAACACATCTTTTACATCTCCAGAAAGAACTCCACCTTGAATAGCTGCTCCAATCGCAACAACTTCATCAGGATTTACTCCTTTTGATGCTTTTTTACCAAAGAATT
>CALPKO020000182.1 GCA_943324165.2 Bdellovibrio sp. ZAP7
AAACCACAAAAATGCCTCGTTTAGTTGTTTAGACAAGTTTTTTTGTCGGCTAACGGAGTTGGCAGCAAGTGCCCTGCAAAGAATAATAGCAATTTAAAAGGCTATAATTTAGCAACAAATTTAACTTTACTATAATAATAAAACAACCCGTTACGTACTTTACAAGCTTAACTTTGAAAGTTAAATAAATATGGAAACTACAAACGTAAAAGCTTTTGGTAAAGATGCTGCAACCGTACCTATAAAAGAAATGAACATCCAACGCCGCGCCTTGATGGCAAAATACATCGAGATTGAAATTATGTTTTGTGGTATTTGTCATTCAGATTTGCACACGACCCGCAATGACTGGGGTTTCACGACCTATCCGGTTGTGCCAGGCCATGAAATTGTAGGCAGAGTGACTAAAGTGGGCGAGGGCATAAACAAATTGAAAGTTGGCGATTATGCAGGAGTTGGCTGTTTGGTAGATGTTTGCCGAAACATAAGAAATGCTTGACTTCTGCGGAGAACATAACATCATTTCTGAAATTGAGATAATCCAAATGCAAGAAATTAATGAAGCCTACGAAAGAATTTTAAAAGCGATGTGAAATACCGTTTTGTGATTGGCATGGCATCGTTGAAGGAATAATTTTTATTTCAAGTTAAAAGTATAGCCGTTAGGGCATCAATTTTATTTATTTTCATTTAATTTGTATTGATTTGTTTTAATTGGTAAATTTGTGGCAGCAAATTTTTAATAATAAAATCAATTATCAAAAAATCCATAATAAACCAGAATTAACCAATTCCCCCTTTAAACATGAAAAAAAATCTACTTTTTAGTTGCTTATTAGTTTTTGTAAGTTTTAATTTCTATGCTCAAATTGATTTTGGGGATGGTTATTTTATTAATGAATCTGGTCAGAAAATAAATTGCCTAATCAAAAATAGTGGGTGGAAAAATAATCCGACCGAATTTGAATACAAACTTACAAATGAGGAAAATGTCCAAACTGCTTCTATTAAAACAACCAAAGAATTTGCAATTGATGGGCTTTTTAAATACATAAAATCTACTGTAAATATTGACCGCTCTACAGATGATATTAATAAAATGGGTAACGAGAGAAATCCCGTTTTTAAAACAGAGACCTTATTTTTAAAAGTTATTATCGAAGGAAATGCCAATTTGTATGCCTTTGAAGACATCAACCTTACAAGATTTTTTTATAGCATAAATGCGGGAGAAATTAACCAATTGGTTTACAATCGTTTTTTGAATAGCGAAAAAGAGATTCAACAAAATAACCTTTTCAAACAACAATTGTTTAACGATTTAAATTGTCAAAACAAAAGTTCTAAAAATTTGGAATCCCTGAGATACAATCAAAATGAAATTGCCAAACAGTTTACAAATTATAATTTATGTACCAATTCTGTTTCAATTGATTACACACCGAAACAAATAAAGAATTTATTTCATCTCTCAGTTAGACCTGGATTAAATTTGAGCAACTTAATGATAGAAAATCCAACTGGAAAAGTGGATAAAATTAATTTTGAAGACAATTCAAATTTAAGATTAGGAATTGAAGCCGAATTCGTTTTGCCTTACTACAAAAATAAATGGAGTATAATTGTTGAGCCAACTTATCGAAATTATAGTTCTGAGCTTGTAACAACATCATCTTCTGTTGCAGGTGGTATTCTCAAATCTAAAGTGAAATACAATTCAATAGAATTGCCAATTGGTGTTCGTTATTACATTTTTCTTAATGAAAAATCAAAGCTTTTTTTAAATTTTTCTTACGTATTTGATTTTAGTTCAAATTCGAATGTCAGTATTAAAAGAGGTGATGATTCTGAATTAAACAATTTAGAGGTTAGTACAAGGAATAATTTTGGACTTGGATTGGGTTACAAATATGGTAAAAGGTTCAGTGTAGAGTTCAGAACGCAAACTAGCCGCGAAATTTTAGGAAGCTATATATTTTGGAATTCGGAGTACAAATCACAATCGTTGATTTTAGGTTATTCTATTTTCTAAATCAATAGCTTGAATAATTGTAATTTCCATTGCAATTTGGAAAATGTAATATTATTAGATAAAATCAAGAAATGATACTGGTTATTACTAAATTAGAACTCAAATCGTATTCAAAATTCAAAGCATTTTTTAAGTTTAATACCCAAATTATTAAAGAGTTACAGTCTTCCAAGTGTAAAAAGCACAAAGTAACTGGCAATTGGACTTTAAAAGTTTGGTACACCATGACACTTTGGGAAAATGAAGATGATTTAAATACTTTTTATAGCAACGGAACACATCTAGAAGCAATGAAACAATCCAAATCATTTTCATCAAATATTCAATCGATAAGATTACCAGCAGAAAATGAGCATTTGATGAGTTGGAAACAATCTAAAATAGCACTTTTAAGAAATACTAAAACGAAAATAAATAAGCTGTAAAAATCAAAGAAGTTTACTGAAAATTAGTAATTGTTGAATGAATTTTGTTATTTTGTGCACCGAAAAAAAGGAAACAAAAAGTCAAAATAAAAACCCTATTATGGACATACACGAATACCAAGGAAAAGAAATTTTAGCCAGTTATGGTGTGAAAGTACAACGTGGCTATGTGGCAAATAATCCACAAGAAGCTGTTGCTGCTGCAAAACAATTGACCGCAGAAACAGGTACTGGATGGCACGTTATTAAAGCACAAGTGCACGCTGGCGGACGCGGAAAAGGTGGTGGAGTTAAATTGGCGAAAAACTTACAACAAGTAGAAGAAATTTCAGAACAAATTATAGGAATGCAATTGGTTACGCCACAAACTCCTCCGGAAGGCAAAAAAGTGCATAAAGTTTTGATTGCTGAAGATGTTTATTATCCTGGTGAAAGTGAAACTTCAGAGTTTTATATGTCCGTTTTGTTAAACCGTGGCAAAGCCCGCAACATGATCATGTATTCAACCGAAGGTGGAATGGATATCGAAGAAGTTGCAGAGCACACACCACATTTAATTTTTACCGAAGAAATTGACCCAACCGTTGGTCTACAAGCTTTTCAAGCAAGAAGAATTGCCTTTAACCTTGGTCTTTCTGGTAATGCATTCAAAGAAATGGTGCAGTTTGTTGGTTCATTGTACGCCGCTTATTTAGGTGCTGATGCTACCATGTTTGAAATTAATCCAGTTTTAAAAACTTCGGACAACAAAATTATAGCTGTTGATGCAAAAGTAAATTTAGATGACAACGCTTTATACCGTCATCCTAAATTAGCTGAATACAGAGATGTGCGAGAAGAAAGAGCCATCGAAGTAGAAGCAAAAGCTGCTGGTTTGAACTACGTTGACCTTGATGGAACCGTTGGTTGCATGGTAAACGGTGCAGGTTTGGCAATGGCTACAATGGATTTGATTAAATATGCTGGTTTTGAACCTGCTAACTTTTTAGATGTAGGTGGAACAGCAGACGCTAAGCGTGTGGAATTGGCTTTTAGAATTATCTTGAAAGATCCAAATGTGAAAGCGATTTTAATCAACATTTTTGGTGGAATCGTCCGATGTGACCGTGTTGCTCAAGGTGTAGTTGATGCTTACAAAAACATGGGTGATGCTATAAAAGTGCCAATCATTGTTCGTTTGCAAGGAACAAATGCAGAAATCGCTAAAGAATTGATTGATAACTCAGGAATGCCAATTTTATCTGCTGTAGAATTTCAAGAAGCTGCAGATCAAGTAAAAGCTGCTTTGAGCTAATTTAAATTATCAATATACTATTTCATGAAAAATCCCAAGTTGATAAAGCTTGGGATTTTCATATGTATGTAAATGACTTTTCAAGTTTCATCTTAAATCAGGAAACTTGAAACTTTTAACTTGAAACTTTTTCAAATAAACGGTTCCTGCTGACTCAAACAATGAAAACTACCTAATCCCCATATTAAATCTACAGAATCTATTCCAACTACTTTTCTGGTTTTGAAACAAGATTGAATGATTTCTAAAGCCTTGTCGTCATTTTTAGAGTCTTGAAAAGTAGGTACAATCACAGATTCATTCGCAATATAAAAATTAGCATACGAAGCCGGCAATCTTTGGTCTTCATAAATTACGGCCTTTGGCATCGGAAGTTCAACAACATTCAATTGTTTACCGTTTTCAAGACGCATTTTGCCCAACAGTTTTAAATTTTCCTGAAGAATGTCATAATTTTCATCATTTTTATTTTCTTCAACGGCTGTAATCACAGTATCTTCGTTCACAAAACGGGTAATATCGTCAATGTGTCCGTCGGTGTCATCACCAATAATTCCATCGCCTAACCACAAAATATTTTCTACTCCGTAATAATTAATCAAGTAATCTTCAATTTGAGCTTGTGATAAATTTGGATTTCTATTGTCATTCAAAAGACAAGCTGTGGTAGTCAATAAAGTTCCTTTTCCATT
>CALPKO020000183.1 GCA_943324165.2 Bdellovibrio sp. ZAP7
CCATGATGCTGGCGAAAAAGAAATCAAGCAATTTTTGATGGTGGCAGGCGAAATAGGAAGTATTTTCAAAAAAGGCGCTACTATTTCTGCAGCGATGGGCGGTTGTCAAGCTGAAATTGGCGTTTCGAGTGCTATGGCAGCTGCAGCACTGACGGAAGTAATGGGAGGAACACCAGAACAGGTGCTGATGGCGGCAGAAATTGCTATGGAACACCACCTCGGAATGACCTGCGACCCAATTGGTGGCTTGGTGCAAATTCCGTGTATTGAGCGCAACACCATGGGTGCCATAAAAGCTATAAATGCCGCCGAGTTGGCTTTAGAAACCGATGCGAAAAACGCCAAAGTACCATTAGACAAAGTAATAGCCACAATGTGGAAAACTGCCCAAGACATGAACTCTAAATACAAAGAAACCTCAGAAGGTGGTCTAGCAATTGCTGTGAACATGGCGGATTGTTAGTTTTGAATTACAAATTAATAATTAAGAAGTAAAGCTTAAAACCCAAAACCCTTTAACCTTAATCTACCAACAAATCATTATTTATATAGAAGCGTTTTCGAGCCAATGGGTTTGGTATTGATACCGCAGTTTAGGGTATCGACCCCAAAAGTTACGGTATCGACCCCGAAAGCAAATAAATTTTGAACTGTGCAGTGAAAATTAAATGGTAGAATTCAGCAATTGCTTTGTTAATTAATATAATATTTAATTTGAGCAATATTTGAAAATTCAATAAGTAAACAAAAAACTGAAAAATTCCCGTGGCGCGTTTTTATCAATCTAGTTTTAGTGCTTTAAGTGCCGACGCAATATGGCAAGAAAAAGAATAGCTTTAATAAATTAGTTTTTTTATTTATTTTTAAAGCAAAAAATGTCAATCTGTAACTCACTACGACACGTTAAAGCTTCGAAATTGTCTCATGATGCTGCGGGATTTGTTTTAATGGAATTAATTACTCAACTTTTTAAAACTTATTCTGTTTAAAATAAACTTCTGTAGCGCCAAGTCCATATTTTTGGTAATTTCCATCTTGAAAAATAATGTTTTCATATCGCCCTAACATAAAATCCAATTCAGATTTCAAGACGCCTTCGCCTACACCGTGGATAAAAACAATTTTTGGGATTCTATTTTTTATGGCAAATTCAACATGCCGTTTAGCAGTTTCGGCTTGTAGTGTCAGTATTTCGTAGTTGCTCATTCCTCTGAAATTCTTAATCAATTTTTCGATGTGCAAATCAAATTCCGGAACGCCAACTTCTTTGACTTTCTTTTCTTTAACAAAACTGCGCGGCTTTGGGATTTCTTTTTCTTTAATGATTTGATTGATGCTTTGACTCGCCAAATTAAAATTCAAATCGTTTTTACCGATTTTTATCAATTCTTTTTCATCAAAAGTCAATTCAAAACCATCGGTAGTTTCAATAGTTATTCTTTTGTTTTTCACATCAACTACTTTGCCTTCCATATTATCATCCAAAACAGCAACTTTATCTCCTTTAGTCCACATTTTCTTCTTCGTTTTGGTCGTTTTTACTTTTTACTTTTGAACTAAGTTGCATGATCGAAAACATCAAAACTACGAATGAAGCGCAAGAAACGTAAAGGTTGGGTTGTACTTTAGTTTGTTCGTAAACTGCTAAAAAACCGGCTAGAACAATAAAAGGAATCAATAGTTTTTTCATTTCGTAAGCTTGATTTTTTAAGTTAAATAGGCAAGAGGTTTTATTTCTTTTTCAATTCTGAAAACGGTTGGTTCACCGTTGCTTCAAAATCTTTCGCGTTGAATTGATGGTCGGTTATACCATAGTAATATGCATATTGGTTCCCATTCCAAAGGTATTTTACAACGGGAGTATCTACACCATTTCCTAAAGCTTTCCAAAAAGGAATGATTTCAATGACTTTGTAAGGATATGTTGCTCCTGCAAATTTAAAAAAATCTGGAATCAAATCTACTTCTTCGTTCATAAAAACAATATTGATGGCTGGAAAGTTCTTGTTTTTTGCTTTCATTTCCGTCAATTCCTTAGCAGCTGTTCTGCAATGATCACATCCTGGCACAAAATAACAAAACACTTTTCGACCCGAATCAATCGAAGCAAAATATTGAGTTAGACCACTTTTCTTTTTTATTGGTTCGTCAAGTACTTTCGGAATTTCTTTTTTGATTGTATCCCCTTTTACCGCTTGCATTACCGTATCGGTTTTTGTAGGAGCGATTATTTGTTGCAACTCAGCTGGCTGTTCTACTTCAGTGTTACCAACAGTCACAATTTCTGATTTTGGATGAATGGGTGCAAGCATAAAAAGCAACAAGATAAATGCCAAAGTAATGGTCGTTAAAATCCAAAAATTACCTTTGTTTTCTGCTTTTTTAGGAAGTATAAAAAGCAAAATAAATAACAAAACCATGGCAAAAACATTTTTTAAAATGGCTTGAATTGGTGTCATTGGTAACAAACTTCCGAAACAGCCGCAATTGCCAGAATTACCTCCGTTGATAACACTCTCAATGGTTAAATGTGTGGTAAATACAGCCAATAATAAAATAGTGGAAGGAATTACAAACTTCCGTAAAAAATTATTTTGAAGGATTAATATGCCCAAAGCAAATTCAATTCCGATTAAAATTCTAGAAAAATAGGCGGCCAATTCTTCTGAAAAACCCATTGGATAAAGCTGTTTCACTTCAAACGTAGAAATAGCGAAATAAGGCGATGGGTAGAGTTTTGCAACAGCAGAAAGTAAAAAAAGAAACGAAATTAAAATTCGTATCGACCAAGGTAAATAAGGTTTTGTGTTTTGCATTTTTATTTTTTTTACAAATCTAAATTACAAATTAATTTTTATTTGTTAATGAGATGTTATTTATTTTAGTTTAAAATTCTTTTCGATGGCCAAAATCATTTCGCCAGCAATATCTTTATTGGTTGCACCTTCAATGCCTTCGAGCCCTGGTGAAGAATTTACTTCTAATAACAAAGGTCCTTTAGAAGAACGGATAATATCCACACCCGCGACTTTCAAATCCATTGCTTTGGCTGCTTTTATAGCAATTTTCTTTTCTTCGGCCGTAACTTTAATAATTGAAGCAGTTCCGCCAAGGTGAATGTTTGCTCTAAATTCTCCAGGCAAAGCTTCCCGTTGAATGGCAGCTACCACTTTTCCGTCAATTACAAAACAACGAATGTCTTTTCCGTTGGCTTCTTTGATGAATTCTTGTACCAAAATATTAGCATTCAAACTTTTGAAAGCGTTGATAACACTTTCAGCTGCTTTTTTAGTTTCCGCCAAAACAACGCCTTTTCCTTGTGTTCCTTCTAAAAGTTTTACGATAAGTGGCGAACCGCCTACCATTTTTATCAAATCGTCTGTGTCTAAAGGTGAATTCGCAAAACCTGTAGTTGGAATTTCAACACCATTATTCAATAGCAATTGTAGCGAAAATAATTTGTCGCGCGATTGCGTAATGGCAGCCGCAGAGTTTAAACAAAACACTTTTAGCGCCTCAAATTGTCTGGTCAAAGCGCAACCATAAAAAGTAATACTCGGACGGATTCTTGGGATTATGGCATCAAAATCATTCAAAATTCTACCACCGCGATAATGGATTTCTGGTTTTGTGGCATCGAGTTTCATGTAACATTCTTTGATGTTCAAAAAAGTCATTTCGTGCCCACGCATTTCGCCTGCTTCCATAATTCTTTTGTTGCTATACAATTCTCGGTTGCTTGCCAAAAGTCCTATTCGCAATCCTTTTGCTGCTTTTTCAGTGGTTTTGTAAAGTTCTTTAAGATTTTCATTCGTTGGTTGACCGAGCAGGTATTTTTCTTCTGGATCGACCAAAACCCTGCCACTCATGGCTTCACGACCAAGTAACATTCGAAAACCCATTGAATCTCGGTTGGTCAATGTGATTTCGATTGTCCATTTTTTGCCGCCGATTTCTAATTCTGCACCAATAACATAGCGTTGTTCACGAAAACCACTTGAGCTTTTTACAATGCGCTTGTCTACTAATTTCGACTCACAATGAATGACGGTTTTGTTGTTATTTTGAATCGGATTGATGTCGAACTTCACCCAATTTTCTTCATTTTTAATGAATGGAGCAATGTTGATGGCATGCATAGCAGATGTTTTGGCACCTGAATCTACGCGCGCCTTGATGGTTGGGATTCCTAAAACTGGAAATGAACACCACTCTTCGCTACCGACTATAACTTTTTCTTGTAACATTTTTATTAAAAATTGAAGTATATAATTTTAATCAAATGTAAATATTAGTTTCTAAAAAAAGTAAAGAAATTGTAAAGAAATAAAGTGCGATATTAATTAAAAGTAATTTCTAACAGCAAATCACAATTTGACTACTATCTTGCAGGGAAGTGGAAAATCTAAAATCTAAACTCAAAATTCTAA
>CALPKO020000184.1 GCA_943324165.2 Bdellovibrio sp. ZAP7
GAAAGAGATTTATTGAGCTGGCGTATGGATTTCAATTGGGTGCCTTTTGGTCAGGTTACTTCTTGGGGCTTTTTTATTGGTGTGAAAGCAGGTGTTTTCAGCGATATTAAATGGGACAAACGAAAAGTGCCTGACAATGTAGTTAGATAATTTAATTCTGAACTTAATAAATTCATAATTCATTTTATTGGTCTTTTGAGAATTATATTAAAACTTAACTAATTTAAAAGATTAAAGTATCTTTGCAAAAAATTTTATGTTCATGAAGCTCATCGCTTTTATTTTAATTTATCCTTTTCTTTGGGTTGTTTCGCTTTTACCTTTTTCACTTTTATACAAACTATCCGATGTTGTCTATTTTTTTGTTTATTATATAATTAGATACAGAAAAACCTCTGTTAGAGAGCACCTTGAATCGACACTTCCTCATTATTCTAAAAATGAATTGCTCGTAATTGAAAAGAAATTTTACGCCCACTTGTGCGATTTGTTTATCGAAATGATCAAAACAATGTCTATTTCTGAAAAAGAAATTGCCAAAAGATTTCATTTTACAAATCTGGAATTAATTAAGGATTTAGAACTTCAAAAAAAGAGTATTGCCATCATGTGTTCGCACTATGCGAGTTATGAATGGATCATATCTTTAAATAATTTTGTAGATTTTAAAGGTTATGCCATTTATAAGAAAATAAACAATCCTTATTTTGATGAATTGGTTCGTAAAATAAGATTGCGATTCAAAGCCACTTTAATTACCACAAAAGAAACAATTCCTACGATAGAAGAAAACAGTAGTAAGAACATTTTAGGGATTTATGGTTTTGCAAGTGATCAATCTCCACAAATTCATGCTGCTCGACATTGGAAAGATTTTTTAGGCATCAATGTGCCCGTTTATACCGGAGCCGAAATGTTGGCAAAAAGATTTGATATGAATGTAGTTTTTCTTAAAACAAAGAAAATAAAACGAGGATATTATGAAGCAACTTTTGAAATATTAGCACAAAATGTAAAAGAAATTCCAGACTATCAAATTACGGATAAGTTCTTAAAATTGGTTGAAGAACAAATACTTGAAGCCCCAGAATTTTATTTTTGGACCCATAAAAGATGGAAACATGCTGGAAAAAACCCTAATTTGCAAACCACTGTTTAACCATTGCTGCTTCTAACGGTTTTGCGTTTTTATGAATAAACTCATTTGATTTTTTATTATAATCGTACTCCAATTGCCAGGTTTTATGGTTTTTAGTCAACGAAATAATACTCTCGCAAACAAATTCAATTTCTTCATTTGTAGTTGTCGGATGAATTGACATTCTTATCCATCCTGGTTTTTGAATCAAATCGCCAGCATCAATTTGACAAATCAAATCGTGTGATTTTTCTTCATCAACATTCAACAAATAATGTCCGTAAGTGCCAGCGCAACTGCAACCTCCTCGCGTTTGAATACCAAATTTGTCATTCAATAGTTTCACACCCAAATTAAAATGTAAATCATTAATGTAAAATGAAATGATACCTAATCGTTCCTGGTGATTTTCAGCTAAAATATTTAAATTTTCAACACTCCCTAACTTCGAAAAAACATATTCAACCAATTCGTGCTCTCTGTTAAGAATGTTGTTAATTCCCATTTCTTCTTTCAATTGAATGGCAAGCGCAGTTTTTATTACTTGCAAAAAACCCGGTGTTCCGCCGTCTTCACGCTCTTCAATGCTGTCAATGTATTTATGTTCGCCCCAAGGATTTGTCCAAGCAACAGTTCCGCCTCCAGGATTATCCGGCACTAAATTCTTATATAACTTGCTGTTGAAAACCAAAACGCCAGAAGTACCCGGACCACCTAAAAATTTGTGTGGAGAAAAGAAAATCGCATCTAAATAACTTTCTTCGTCTGGATGCATATCGATATTTACATAAGGACCGGAACAAGCAAAATCTACGAAACAAAGTCCATCGTTTTGGTGCATCAATTTCGCCACTTCATAATAGGGTGTTTTTATTCCAGTAACATTTGAACATGAAGTAATCGAAGCAATTTTTATTTTTCGATCCTGATATTTATCTAATAATGCACCAAAGTTATTCAAGCAGAAAAGTCCTTTTTCACAGGCAGGAATCACAACTACATCTGCAATGGTTTCTAACCAAGAAGTTTGGTTCGAATGGTGCTCCATGTGGGAAATAAAAACAATTGGTTTATCTGCTATTGGAATATTGGTGTGCTTTTTTAAATGTTCTGGAATTTTTAATCCTAAAATACGTTGAAATTTATTTACAACGCCAGTCATTCCTGTGCCATCTGTAATCAAAACATCATTATCGTTGGCGTTAATATGCTTTTTAATTATTTTTCGAGCATGGTGATAAGCCATCGTCATCGCGGTGCCAGAAACCGTAGTTTCGGTATGGGTATTGGCTACAAAAGGACCAAATTCATTCATTAATTTTTCCTCAATCGGACGATACAAACGTCCGCTAGCTGTCCAATCTGTATAAACCATCCTCTTTTCTCCGAACGGAGAAATAAAATCTTGGTCTATCCCGATAATATTGTCTCTGTATTTTGAAAAATAATTTTCTAAATCTAAAGAAACAGATTGATTTTCAACTGAGGTCATTGTATTTGAATTTGTTTCCAAAGATAGGAAATTTTAGAAAATACGTTAATGTAGAATTGCTTTTTATGAATTGTCTAACGCGGTGGTCAGTGGTCAGTTTTCAGTCGCAGTGTTGAGTCTCAGTTTTCAGTCGCAGTTTTCAGTCGCAGTGGTCAGTTACGGAGGTCAGTGTTCAGTCGCAGTTTGCTGTCAAAACGACTAAATCTTGAAACTTGAAACCTCAAACCCAACAACCGACAACCATCAACCGTCCACTATTCCTTAACCAAACGAACTGTTTTACTATTCCTTCCTTGAGCAACGATTAAATTGTAAACTCCACTAAAATAGTTTTGAGCGCTTTTGACTTCGGTGTTTGTTACAATAAACAAGGTAAAAAACTTAAACAAATATAATGTTACCTCTTAAGTGTAAAATGCGATTTGAACTGTCTCATTGAATTGTTGTACTCAAATTCTACAATAAACCAATAATCATCTGAAGGCAACATCTTGTTATTATATTTTCCATCCCAACCAACATTGAAAGGGTTAATTTGCTTTAGCAATTTCCCATATCTATCATAGATGTAAATTTTTGATTTTTTTTGTAAAAACAATTCACTAATATTCCATGTATCGTTAAAACCATCATCATTGGGCGTAAAAAATTTCGGATAATTAATGATTAAAATATTTCTTTTGATAACTGGTTCTGCACAACCATCTACATCTACTAATTGAACAGAATGAAATCCAGCACTAACATTTTGAAATATATTTGATGCTTGTTGAGGACCAAAATCGAGTTGATATAAATAATTACCAGCAGTGTTTGGCAGAATAGTTATCGTGGGTTGATTGGAAAAAGGTTCACTTATCAACCATTGAAAATCAATTAAACTACTTGAATTTATAGTAACCGCTATTGTTTGAGATGCAGCACATTGTCCAACATCAGGTGTAAAGGTGTAATTGCCGCCTGTTGCAAAGTTTATTGAAGATGGTGACCATGTTCCAAAAATTCCGTTTGGTGATTGATTAGTAAAGACGTAGCCGACCTGATTTTTACATAAAATGATGTCTTGAAAATCGGGACTCAATTGTTGAAGAACAGTAACATTGATAACTTGGTTGGAGTAACAATTACCAACTGCTGAATTTGGTGTAAAAGTATAAGTGCCGTTTGTTGTATTACTTACTGTTGCAGGCGACCATGTTCCATCTATTCCTTTTAATGATGTTGAAGGCAATACTGGTGCTAAACTAGCTGTACAAAAAGGGGATATTGGATTGAATGTAGTTGTAACTAAAGGAGTTACGGTAATTGTAATTGGAATTGGCGTTGTAATAGCACATTGCCCTGCATTAGCAGTAAAAGCGTAAATGCCACTTGTTGTATTACTTACCGTTGCAGGCGACCATGTTCCTGTTATTCCATTTAATGATGTTGTAGGTAACATAGGTGCAGTAGTACCTGTGCAAAAAGGGGATATTGGATTGAATGTTGGTGTAACTAAAGGAGCAACTGTTATTGTAATTGGAATTGGCGTTATAGTGCCACATTGCCCTGTATTGGGAGTAAAAGTATAAGTGTCACTTGCTGCATTACTTACTGTTGTCGGAAACCATGTTCCTGTTATTCCATTTGATGATGTTGTAGGTAAAGCGGGAGGAACAGTACCTTCGCAAATAGCGGGTATTGGATTGAATGTTGGAACAACATTTATTGATGCATCATTAATTAAAAAATCTGTCCA
>CALPKO020000185.1 GCA_943324165.2 Bdellovibrio sp. ZAP7
AACTTATAACTTCTAAAACTCTAAAATAATTTTTTACTATATTTGTCATAAATGTTGGTTTGTTTGGCGACTTCAAGATACTGAATTTCAGTATCTTGACCAACATTTAAGCAATATTTTTTACTTCAAATAATTACACCCAACGGGTTTATTTAGATAAATGTTATTTGAAATGTTTTTTGGTTCACCGATTAGGTAATTCCATTTTTTGAGCAAAACTATAGTAGCAATGGAAATTGTTTCGGCTTTAGAAAAAAAGAAACTTCTACTTGAATGAATACATCCTAAAAAGTCATCTGCACTAAGCTTTTGATTAATTCTCTCAGCTTCAAACATGAATTTCGAAACTACTCTAGAATTATTAACTTTTTTTATTATTTCATCCATTTTTACAGAACCTAAACTCCCTGAGCAATATATCAGAAATTCATTTAATAATTTTTCATGTTCTATTTCTAATATTAAATTTTCTCGATTCATATATGTATTATTTACTATCTTAGTTAATCAATCATAATTTTTATTTAATTCTTCACAAAATTTATCTAAACCTTCATCAAAAGTATTATTAACAGGCATTGCTGACAAATCTATATTTACTTTTGATGCTATTTTTTTCCAAATTCCACCAACTGCATCTTTAGGAATAATTATTTGTGTTAAATGTTCTGAACAAAAAGAGTTTAAATTTAATGGATTAGTAATATCTTGAAACGGTTGTTTTAAAAAAAATCCTCCTTGTATAAACTTTCTTTTATAATATGTTGTTTCGGTATATGGTGTAAATTGGATAATAGTAGGAGTCGTAATTTGATTGAAATTAATTGTTTCTTCGGGTATTCTTATTTGATCAATTTCTGATTTATTGAGAATCCAAATTGAAGTATAATCTATATTTTTTGACTCAAAATTATGGATTGCAAATTCAATTGCAATATTCAAAGAATTAGACCAATCCATTAAACTATTTGCTAACCCATGCTCGCGAGCAGCAATTCTAATTTCCCAATCTAAATTATCTCCGTCATCAAATTTATATTCTAAATGTGAATATTTTTTAAACTCCTCTACTAACAAATGTTCTTTTACAACCAAATCTTCATAAGTACTATAAGTACATTTTTGAACTATTGAAGGAACTAAAGCATTAGAAGTTCCTCTTTATAAAATTTCATCGTTAAAATTAAGCTTCAAATCAAAAGTGATTTTTGTTATTTCATCGTAGCTAGTAGCACAATATACTTTCATAATTAAACATATTAAAATCAGTTTGAAAACTAATATTAGTCAAATGTAATTCCTAAAAAATAGAATTACAAAAAAAAACTCATTCCTCAAATTTATTTTACATAAATATAGCATTAACACAAAAAGAAAATTATTACAAACAAAAGCTCTTAAACATTCATATTGATTTATAAATATCTAATGTGTTTACTTTTAAAATTTTGATTTAGCCAATACATTTTTATTATTCATTCATAAAAATGTATAAAAGAACATTTTTTCATTTGAAAAAGTGTGTATTGTTCCATTTATTCAAATGAAAAAAAATGTACATTTGCAATTATTTTGACATTAAAAATATAATTATGAATAGATTACTAATTCAAGAACTGGTCGCTTGGAAAAATTCCAAAAATAGAAAACCATTAATTATCCAAGGCGCAAGGCAAGTAGGGAAAACTTGGTTGATGAAAGCATTTGGAAAACAAGAATTTGAACAAGTAGTGTACCTCAATTTTGAAAGTAGCAGCCGATTAAAAAATTTGTTTGCTGTCGATTTTAACATTGAACGAATTCTATCCATTATCGAAATAGAATCCGGTCAAAAAGTAATTCCAGAAACTACTTTACTCATTTTTGACGAAATTCAAGAAGTAGAAAAGGGATTGACTTCTCTGAAATATTTTCAGGAACAAGCACCACAATATTATATCGTTGCTGCAGGTTCATTGCTTGGTATTTCGTTGCAAAAAAACAATTCTTTTCCTGTTGGGAAAGTTGATTTTATGAAATTGTACCCCTTGAGTTTTATGGAATTTTTAGACAATAATGGCCATCAATCATTAACAAAGCAACTACGAAATAAAAATTGGGAAGTAATTGATGCTTTCCATGAAAAGTTGACGGATCAATTGCGCTTGTATTATTTTATTGGAGGAATGCCTGAAGTTGTTGCAATTTATTTGGAAAACAAAAATTTAGAAACCGTAAGAACATTGCAACAAAAAATAATTATTGGTTATGAAAATGATTTTGCAAAATATGCACCCAATACAATAGTTCCAAAAATAAAACTCGTATGGAATTCCTTGATTAGCCAATTAGCCAAAGAAAATAGAAAATTTATTTATGGTCAAATTAAGAAAGGTGCGAGAGCAAATGATTTTGAAATGGCAATTAATTGGATGGTTGATGCAGGTTTAGTTTTAAAAGTAAACCGAATTGAAAAGCCCACAATGCCATTAAATGCATACGCTGATATTGATTCCTTTAAATTATTTTTAGTCGATATTGGTTTGTTAAATGCTATTGGCAATTTGGACAAAAAAATACTATTGGAGAAAAACAATATTTTAAGTGAATATAAAGGCGCGTTAACTGAACAATTTGTTTGTCAGCAATTAAAGATTAAAACAGAAATTTATTATTGGGTAGCGCCCAATGCAACAGCCGAAATAGATTTTGTGTTACAATTTAGAAACGAAGTTATTCCAATAGAAGTCAAGGCAGAAGAAAATCTAAAATCAAAAAGTTTAAGGGTTTTTGTGGGAAAATTTGAAAACATTAACGCCATAAGAACCTCGATGAGTAAATTCAGGAGAGAAGATTGGCTAACAAACATTCCTTTGTACGCCATTGACGGAATTATCAGTTAGGGTTTTCTATTTAAAAGATAATTCCTTTGTTTTATCTCAAACAAAACAACAAATTTAAAAGAAAAACATTATAATTAAGATTCAATTATCGAATTAATTTGCTTAAACAATTGTCCATCACTTAAAAAAGCGCCTTGTTGAATGAGTTGAAAAATCGAATAGTTGCGTTCCTCTGTAAATACTTTTTTACCTGTTTTCATTTCAATATTATCGGTAAACATATTGTCGCTCAACCACTGCAAACCCTCTTTTGTTAAAAAATTGATGTCCGGATCGAATGATTTCAAAACAATAGACTTAATGTCTTTTTCAAAACAATGAAACAAGAAAATATGATTTTTAGAAAAATGTTCTAAATATTCTGCTCTGCTTAGAACACCTTCCCAAATTAAATCTGAAAAAACATCTAACTCTTGTTCGGCAACTTCAGGTTTTTCGACTTTAATTTTGTCCCATTCGGCTTTATCTATAGATTGAGTTGCCAAAAAATTAATGAATTCTGGGTGCAGTTCTTCAAATTGTTCTTTTGTTAATCTTCTGTATTTCATAGGAAGCTGGGATTTGGTATTTGGGATTAATTAAAAAAAAAATCCCATTACACGAAAAGCGAATGGGATTTCAAATAATGATAATGAAAATTTATGCTTTTTCAGCAAAAATTTCATACGGTAATTCTACAACAACATCACGGTGTAAACGAACGTTTGCTGTATATTTTCCTGTACGTTTTACGATTCCAGAAGTAATGAATTTTCTATCAATTTCTTGACCAGCTTTTGCTAGAGCATCTGCTAAATCAATATTTGTGATAGAACCAAAAAGTTTTTCACCACCCGCTTTTGCATAAATTTTTATTTCTAATGCTTTCAAAGCTTCCGCTTTTGCTTTTGCATCGTTCACCACTTTAGCTTCTTTGTGGGCTCTTTGTTTTAAGTTTTCGGCTAACACTTTTTTCGCAGAAGGAGTAGCCAAATGAGCATGACCTTGTGGAATTAAAAAGTTACGACCATATCCGTTTTTTACATTAACGACATCGTCTTTAAAGCCTAAATTTTGTACGTCTTGTCTAAGTATAAGTTCCATAATTTTGCTTCTTTATTATTTTAGTAAATCAGCCACATATGGCATTAATGCTAAATGTCTAGCTCTTTTTACAGCAACAGACACTTTTCTTTGGTACTTTAATGAAGTTCCAGTTAAACGACGAGGAAGAATTTTTCCTTGCTCGTTTACGAACTTTAATAAGAAATCTGCATCTTTATAATCGATGTATTTGATTCCAGATTTTTTAAAACGACAATATTTTTTTAATTTGTTAGTGTCGATGTTTAAAGGAGTTAAATATCTGATATCTCCTTCTTTCTTGCCTGAAGCGGATTGTTGTAGTGTTGCCATAATTACGCTTTTGCTGCTTTAAGTTTAGTTCTTCTTCTTTCTGCCCAAGAAATAGCGTGTTTATCAAG
>CALPKO020000186.1 GCA_943324165.2 Bdellovibrio sp. ZAP7
AATCAAAAAATTCATTTTCTCGAGGAGAATTAACGGCGATTAACCCGTCAATATTTTCAGCACTTAATTCGTTTTTTATTTCTAATTTTTGTGTATCATCATCAATAAAAAAATCAAAATAAATACTTTTTTGTTGACCCACTAGTGAATAAATTCCTTTATCTAATTTTCCGTTTCCTTTAAATATGATTTTCCCATTTTTAATAGAAGTACACGTATCTTTGATATAATTCTTATCTAGTTGATAATAGGTAAGGAATGCAATCGTGTCGTTACAATTTTTTAAATTGATTGTAATCTCATAATTGGATTGAGATTTAGCACAAAGTGTTGATAAAAATAAAAATAAAATTAAAGTTTTTTTCATTTTACAAAAGTCTTAAATATTTAAAAAAAGTGAAATAAGTTTTTTAAACAAAAATAAATAATATAATTGGCTGATTCAAGTGATAACTGCGAATTTTTTCTCATTTTTTTCCGCTCCTTTAAGTTTTAACAAATCCATTTTTATTGAAAACCCAAATTAACGAAGTCTGAATTAAATGATCATTATTGAAAAATTATTCGATAATGGTTTTTGAGTAGCGATTAGATTACTAATTAAATCTTGACCTTTTTCGATATAAAATTCAGAAAAATTAGTTTGACGTTCTTGTAAACTTTTATTGGGAAACAACTCATTTTGAAGTTCTGCAACACGGGCTAGAACTTCAGCATGTTTACGTTTTTCTGCTTTCAACAAACGCCGTTCTAGGTTTTCTAATCCTTTTTTTTGTTTGGCTTCTTGCGCTTTTACAGCTCCCAAAAATGACTCGTCTGTTTGTTTGGTAATTGCATATAAATCTTCAAATTGTTTTGCTAAAAACTTTTTCTGTTGATTAAAATCAAATGCAAATGAAGAAAGGGTTCTCGTTTTTTTGTTGATTAAATCCGTTTGTTTCAAAAATAAATCTGAAAATGAAAGTCCCAAACTGTCTGCTTTTTTTGCTTGCTTTTGGGTAACCAACAAAAGCGAATTCCGCAATAAAAGTATCGGAAACGTAATTTTTGAATGGTCAAAATAGGCTTTTAATTCTAACCAATAAGCAATTTCTCCACCACCGCCAATGTAACATAAATTGGGCAAAATCACTTCTTCATACAAAGGACGCATGATTACGTTTGGGCTAAATTTTTCGGGATGTAAATTTAGTTCCTCTAAAATTTCAGTTTCAGAAAATTCAATTTTAGTGTTGTTAATTTTGAATTTGTCATTTTCAAAAATTATTCTTTCTCGCAGATTATCTTCGATGTAAAAAAGATTAATTGCTCTTGGATTTACCTGGATTGTATAATCTTTTATTGATTCAATGGTTTTTGAAACGGTTTTGAACGATGATTGATTCAAAAGTTCTTCTTTTGCGAAAGGTTGAAATTGCTTTTTAAGTTCGGCATTATCAGCATCAAGAATGACTAATCCATATGTTCCAAAAAGCGCATTAGCTAAAAACCTTGTTGCGTCGGCCAAATTAGCATGTTGAAGATAAGCTTCTTCAAATATTTTTTTGACATTTTCTGCATTAATTCCCAAATCTAACTCTTTTGAAAAGACATCAAAAACATCATTTAATCCTGTGGTTGATAATCTTCCTACAGGTCCAGCACTTTCTTTGTGCCAGCGGAATTTTTTTCCTTTAAAGTTAAAATAATTGATTTCATCAAAATCGTGGTCTTCTGTCGCCATCCAATAAATTGGCACAAAATCGTAAGTTGGATAGTTGGTTTTTAACTCCTTCGTTAAATTAATTGTGGATATGATTTTGTATAAAAAATACAATGGTCCAGTAAACAAATTCAGTTGATGGCCAGTCGTTATGGTAAAAGTATTATCGTTTTTTAATAGTTGAATATTATTTTTAGTTAAATCAGAAATTTCTATTTTAGCATACTGATTTTGAAGTGCTTCTGTTAGTATTTTTCTTTTCGAACTGCCATTTTCGTTCAACTCGATTGCTTTTTCAAAAATTTGCTTTTCGAAATTTTCAATGGTTGGAAAATGATTATACAAGATGGATAAATTAGATTTTTGATCTAAATAATCATTTATTATTGGAGTGAAATAGCCTGAATTTTGATAAGTTATACTGTCTGTTGGCATAATGTAAGAAGGCTAAATTTTCACGTAAAATTAATCAAAATAACGCTAGCAATTTTATTCAAAATTTAAAAATGATTTATAAATTCAAAAAATCAATTCAATATTGTTATTTTCTATTGCATTCTAAATCCAAAAACTACTCCATCTCCCTGATATCCATTTTGATAAGAACGAACATAGTCAATTCTGAAAAAACGGAACTTTCCAAATCCAAGGTTGTTCAAACCAACTGAAAATTCAGAGTAAGGTTTGGCATTTGGAATCAACAAATTGTGGTAACCTAAAACCAATTTACTTTTTAACAAATTCAAAAGTGGCAATTTATTCATGATAAAACCATTGTCGTTGTAAGCAAAATGGTTTTCAGAATAAGCATCATTTGTGCTGTTAGTGTAATAAGGCAATAAATTGAAAGCATTCAAATGATCTACAACAAAACGGGTTTGGTTTCCATTAAAATGTTTGTAATCCATAAAAGCAATGTTTTTGGCATTAATGAATTTTCCAGCTTTTAAATTAAATGAAAAAGTACCTTTATTGGAAGCTGTAAATTCGTAAGTAACTCTTGTAGAAATCAATTGAAACTCGTATTTTTTTTCACTAGCTGCAAAAGCATTTTCATAATTTAGGAAGAGTGTTGGGTATTTTTCAGTTCTAAAATTAATTTTCCCATCAGGTCTTGTAATGTATTTATTTCCAAAATTGATTCTTCCATAGAGATTGAATTTAGTTAAATGATGTGTTGAAAAAGCCGGTGATAAATCACTAAGAGGATTTTGCGGATTGTTGGAAGTGTACAAATCATCACTGTTTACGATAGAAAAATCAGTATTGTTGAACAGTGCTTTTCGCTGTTCGTATTCCAGTTTCCCTCTTAAATTTACTCCATTAGCAATGTTTTTACCAAATTGAATTCCGAGAAATTCATTGTTGTATACCTTCATGAAATTATTTCTAAAAAGCAAAGTGCTTATTGTGTTTACAAGATTTGTAATCGGTTCTTCTGGGTTAAATTGACTTACTTTTGTACCACCAAAAATACTCAAGCGTGCATAATTTTGATTGTTAAATTGATGCAGATAATTAGCCGAAACCCTTAATCTTTCTTCGGAAAATCCATAATTAAATGTCGAATTGATTCTCGTAAATATTCCTTTTTCTTCATTTTTTGTATTTGAATAATTGAATCCAGAATCTAAATTCCAACCTTGTACGGTATTAAATCCAATCGAACTAATTTTAATCAAACCATCATATCCAATCGTTTTTTTCTTATAGCTGTTAGCATATTGATATCCTTCAATAAGGTCTAAAATTTTGAATTTATTATTTTTTCTATCAATAGAATCTAAATATTTTTTTGAATTTCGTATTTCGTAAACACTGTCTTTTTTGATGTAATCTACACTTTCTTCTTTGGTCAACGGAATTGGCCGTGTGTTGTTCCAAAAAACGCTGTCTTTTTTATTGGCGTTTTCTTCAAAACTTACAATTTCATTTGAAAAAGTTTTTTTGTCAAAACTATCTTGAAATTCGTAGTTGGTATAAACGTAAGAGAATTTTCCAGAAAATTTTATTCCAAAAAGTCCAGCAGTAAATGAACGACTTTGGGTGTTTTTCGACCAAATATGGGTGTTTTTGTTGTAACCAAAATTTTGAGTAATCTTCATAACATCAATAATTTCTTGTCCCATTCTATAACCTTTTACATCTAAATCTATGGCGTAAATTGCCCAAACATCTTCCACAATATAGATGTATCCCTCAAAAACTGGTTCGGCATCTCGTTTCGCAATGACTTTTATTTTATTAATCATTTGGTTATTTTCGTCTTGAAAAGTGCCTTCTAATTTAAACTTGTAATAGTTAAATGCATTGTCCGCAATTGGCGAAATTATTTTCGCACCAAAATCGAGTGAATTATCATAAAAGTCATAAGCCGACGATATTGCAGTATTATAACTAAAACCTTTGTTATTGCCGCTTACTTTTGACGCCGTAATGCGTTCTTTCAGGTTATTTGGTTTTTCAAAAATGATTTTAGAAACCGTTTCCGACAAATAAATAATCCCCGAACCCGTCGAATCTATTTGCCCATCTAAATCGCCAATTTCTTGTCCCATGATTTTTTTAGGCAGGTCTTTTACTTTAAAAATACCACGAGAATAAAAATCGGCTTTG
>CALPKO020000187.1 GCA_943324165.2 Bdellovibrio sp. ZAP7
AAAATAAAAATGAACAAATTAATATGGTAATTGTATTTTTCATAGTTCACAAATTTAGGTTTTAATACCATAAGTCGCAAAAATAAATAGATTGAATTAATCTTTTTTGTATTTTTAAAGTCTTAAGAAAAAAAAATCATGATGAAGGTATATTTCTCAATGTTTTTGCTTTTAATATTGTCTTGCGGCACTTCAACAGAAGAACCGAATGCACCATCCAATCCTACAGAAACTTTATATTTTCCGCCCATCGGAAACGATACGTGGGAAACAAAATCAATGGCAGATTTAAATTGGAATCAATTGGCTGTTCAACCTCTTTTGGACTTTTTAGGTGAGAAAAATTCAAAATCTTTTATCATTTTAGTGAATGGAAGAATTGTTATGGAAAATTATTTCAACGGACAAACAGCAACTCAAAACTGGTACTGGGCAAGCGCAGGAAAAACCCTCACTGCTACCCTAACAGGCATTGCACAACAAGAAAATTTAATCAACATTAACAATAAAGTTTCAGACTATTTAGGAACAGGTTGGACAAATGCGCCATTAGCCAAAGAGAATTTAATTACTTGTAAAAATTTGCTAACCATGACCTCTGGATTGGATGATAGTTCAGATGATGTGAGCAAAGAAAACCTCAATTATATTGCCGATGCAGGAAGTCGCTGGGCGTACCATAATGTTTTTGTGAAGCTCCAAGATATTATCGCCGCCGAGAGCGGAATGACTTTTTCTAATTATTTCAATGAAAAACTAAGAGATAAAATCGGCATGAATGGTGCTTGGTTTCAATCTGGAAATAACATTGTATATGCTAGTAACTCCAGAAGTATGGCGCGTTTTGGGCTTTTGATGTACAACAAAGGAAAATGGGAAAACAACCAAATATTAAATGAAAATTATTTTAACGAAGCCACCAACACATCACAAAATATCAATTTAGCTTATGGTTACTTATGGTGGTTGAACGGAAAATCTTCGTATCATTTACCACAAACGCAGTTGCAATTTAACGGCAGTATCATTCCAAACGCACCAAACGATATGTTTATGGCGTTAGGGAAAAATGATCAAAAAATTTATATTGTGCCTAGCAAAAAAATGGTTGTCATTAGAATGGGTGATGTTGCGAATCCTGACAATCCTGCCTTTGCACTTTCTGGATTTGATATAGAATTATGGGCGAAAATCAGTGCTTTGTATCAGTAATTAGTGTTCAGTTTAAGGTTTCAGTTTAAGGTTTAAGGTTTCAAGTTTTTGAATTTGGAATTTTAGATTTAAGATTTGGGATTTATTGCAACCGATTGCTTTACTGATGGTGATATGGTTCGTTGTTTAAAATTGTGAATGCACGGTACAATTGTTCAACAATAATCATCCTGATCATTTGGTGTGAAAAAGTCATTTTAGACAATGCAATTTTTCCGTTTGCTTTTTTATAAACCGATTCAGAAAAACCGTAAGGGCCACCAATCACTAAAACCAAAGTTTTGATGCCACTGTTCATCTTCTTTTGAATAAAGTCAGAAAATCCAATACTCGAAAAGTTTTCTCCATTTTCATCCAATAAAATAAGATGGTCGGTAGGTTTTAATTTTGCTAAAATCAATTCGCCTTCTTTCTCTTTTTGTTGAATTTCGGTTAAATTTTTAGCGTTTTTAATGTCATTTATTACTTCAAAACTAAAATTAATGTACATCGATAACCTTTTTGAATAGTCATCAACAATGGTTTTCATAATAGAATTATCCGTCTTACCAATCATCAAAATTTTGATATTCATAATGAAATAAAATAATTTATTAAAATTAAATGCTGTGAAATACTATTGAAATCTGTTTTCAAATCTAGATGAATACTTTTACAAATCTTGACCTTCTTTTTTATTAAAAGCAAAATAATAAACCGGAATTCCGAGTGCAACAATAAACAATCCTAATCCGGTATTGAAAGTGTCATAAATCAATAGCGTAACACAGATTGCAGAGGTAATCAAAATATACAACGCAGGAACAACAGGATAGCCAAAAGCTTTGTAAGGTCTTTCTGCATTCGGTTCTTTTTTTCGTAAAATAAAAACGCCGTAAATTGTAAGGATATAGAAAAGCAAAGAAGCAAAAGTGGCATAAGTCAATAAATCACCGTATTTACCAGAAACACACAAAACGCAAGCCCAAAAGCATTGGAACCACAGTGCTTTTGCTGGCACATCATTTTGGTTTAATTCAGTAGCAGCTTTAAAAAACAAACCATCTTTCGCCATGGCATAAAACAATCTTCCCCCCGAAAGAATCAATCCGCTATTGCATCCAAAAGTGGAAACCATAATTAATCCTGCCATCACAAAAACGCCAATATTGCCCATAATCATATTCGCGGCAGCCGCTCCTACTCTATCTTGACTGGCAAACATAATTCCATTATCTAAAACCGAATTTGCATCAGGAGTTCCTTGCATTGGAAGTAAAGCCAAATAAGCGATGTTCGCCAAAATATAAATTACCGTTACAATCAATGTTCCTAGAAATAAACTGCGTGGAATATTTTTTTTAGGATCTTTGATTTCTCCTGCAATAAAAGTGACATTATTCCATGCATCACTAGAAAATAATGAATTAATTATCGTGGCTCCAGCGGCTCCCAAAAGGGCAACTCCTGCAAGTTTTGTAATGGTTATCGTTCCATCTGGATTTAAAACTGTTTTAGAAGCAGACCACATATCGGCAAAATTATTGGCAAAAACATCTGATTTTAATCCGACATACAACCCTAAAATAATGATGGCGAAAAGTGCAATTAATTTTGCAGAAGTGAAAAAAAGTTGAATGGTTTTGCCTGTCTTTACTCCTTTGGTATTGATAAAAGTCAACAAAAGAATACTGAACATTGCCAATATTTGTTTGTTTGAAAAAGAAAAACTTTCGCCAATGGTAAACAATTTATTTTCTAAAACCGGAAAAAAAACGCCAGCATAATTCGCAAATGCAACTGCAACCGCAGCAATTACTCCCGTTTGAATAACGGTAAAAACCGTCCATCCATATAGAAAAGAAATCAATTTCCCGTATGCTCTTTGGATATAAACAAACTGCCCGCCTGCTTTAGGCATCATTCCAGCCAATTCACCATAACTTAATGCAGCAGTCATGGTCAATAAACCTGTTACCAACCAAATCACCAAAAGCCATGCGGCAGAGCCAATGTCTCTCGCCATCGCTGAAGTAACAATGAAAATTCCAGAGCCAATCATGGAGCCTGCAACCAAACTTGTTGCATCAATTAATCCTAAAGAGCGTTTTAATTCGTGTTGAGGTTCGTTCATTTTTTTTGGTTTTGGGTTATTGGTTATGGGTTATAAGTTTTAAAGTATTGTTTAATAATCATTTTTAGCAAATTTAGAATAAATAAGATAACTTCTTAATTAAGTTAGATTTTTTTGGATTTGATTTATGAAATTGAAATCGTAATTGTCATTGCTCTACTTACCAATTTTAAATCAAAAGAAAAACAGTTTATCAGAAGGATTTACGGGAGTTAAAAAACCTACAATTTGAAAGCAAATTCACGATTTTTGATAACAAAAAGATATTTTTTTCTCCCAAGTAAAATATTGGAACGTTATTTGTAAAAAAATAAGCAAATTTAAAAAATCACAAAATGAAAAAACTTATTCTATTGTTATTACTATTTCCGGTTATGAATTTTGCACAAACCAAAAATTCGAAAAAAAAACCGAAATCTTCCACTACCAAAACAATTATAAAATCTATTACCACTGCAAAAACTAATGATTTGCTCGATATAAGCGGAGGTTTGAAAGAAGCTTTGAACAAAGGAATTACAGAACAAGTTTCAAAACTTACGACTGTTGATGGGTTTTATAAAAATGAAACTGTAAAAATATTGATGCCAAAGGAATTGTCTTTAGTGGAAAGCAGATTAAGAAAATTGGGGCTTGGTAATTTGACTGATGACGCCATAAAGTCATTAAATCGTGCCGCTGAAGAAGCGGTTAAAGAGGCTACTCCTATTTTTGTAAATGCCATAAAAAATATAAACATTACCGATGCAAAAGGAATTTTGATGGGTCCAGAAAATGCCGCAACTACTTTTTTACAAAATGGCACTACAAAAGCGCTTTATGAAAAATTCAGTCCGATTGTTCAAGAATCGATTGGGAAAGTCGGCGCTGATATAGCTTGGAATGGGGTAATAAATAAATACAATAAAATTCCATTGGTTACAAAAGTAAATCCAGATATAACAGATTATGTAACCAATAAAGCACTTGAAGGCGTTTTTAAAATGATTA
>CALPKO020000188.1 GCA_943324165.2 Bdellovibrio sp. ZAP7
GCCGTAAAAAATAATAATCCGATGAATAATTGTATTTTTTTCATTTTCTTTATTTTCTTTAATAAGAGATGTAAAATTATTCTAAAGCAAACCAAAAAACCTTACGGAATAACTGTAAGAAGTTATAAGAATTGCTGATTTAGGTATCTCTAAAAATTCATTATCGAACTGTTCTCGATACATTTTTTGTTCCGATACTCTACACAAAAAACACTCGAACTGACGTTTGCAGTAATGACATACTACAAATTATTCAACTGTTTTTTCAAGGTTTTCTTTCTTTTCCATCAATTTCAATTCTTCGATGTCGGCATCCATTTTTTCTCGTTTCATGCCCACACGAATAAAACCGAAAATACTCATGTAAAAATTCGCAATCCAAACCAAAGCAAAAAAAGCAATCAAATAGCCACGCCAATCGGGGAGTAGCAAATGGTATTTGGTAAGGATTAGAAAAAACAAAGTGATGTAATGACTAAAACAATACTCGCAAGTAAACAAATAGAAAAACTTGCGTTGCAAAATCGTTTTACATGTTTTAGATTTTTTGATGCAAAAATCCCTCGGTTCTTTAAAAATCTCTTCGTGGGTAACTGTCCATGCCATACAAGCAATGGGAATCGCCAATGTGAAAAGCCAAAATAGTTGTTCTGCTGGTGTTGTCATGGTGATATTATTTTCGTTAAACTGATTCGTAAAAATGCTATGAATAACCCCTCGGTTGCAATTAGTTTTCAATGAAAATTTTCGTCAATGGTAGTGATTTTTGAAAAAAAAATCGTATTGAGAATAATAGTTTTAATTGAAAAAGGTTCTCGATACATTTTTTGTTCCGATGCTCTACACAAAAAACACTCGAACTGACGGTTTTTAAATAATTATATCCAGTTAATCATAAATAAAAAAATGGTTGTCGAATATTCGACAACCATTTGAACAAAAAAACAATTAATCCCTTTTTTTTAGTAATTCGTTTTTAATTCTACTCTACGGTTTTTGGCTTTACCCAACGTCGTTTTATTGTCTGCTACTGGTCTAGATTCTCCAAAACCAACACCTGTTAATCTTGCAGCATCAATTCCTTTTCCAATCAAATATTGTTTTACAGAATCGGAACGTTTTTGAGACAAGGTCATATTGAAATCATCTTTTCCAACACTGTCAGTGTGTCCTTCAATCGTTAAGCTTGCACCATCATATTTGTAAAGGATTTTTGCCAATTCGTCTAATTGAGACAATGAAGCTACTTTTAATTTATCAGAATTATTTTCAAAGAAAATCTTGCTTCCAATGTAAGTGATTCTCACCACATCGGCTTTCGTAATTTCTGGACAACCTTTGTTTTCTGCTGTACCTTTTACTTTAGGACAACGGTCATCTAAATCGGCGATACCGTCTTCGTCTGCATCAGGGCAACCTTTTAATGCCATCACACCTGCAACATCTGGACAACGGTCCATGTCATCTGCCACACCATCATTATCGCTGTCTAAAGCGCAACCTTTGGCATCTACTTTTGTGCCTGGTTTTGTGTTGGCACATTGGTCGTCTAAATCGGCAACACCATCACCATCAGCATCTGGGCAACCTAAAAGTGCCACTGTTCCTGCAAGATCTGGGCAACGGTCTGAAGCATCTGCCACACCATCATTGTCTTTGTCTGGGCAACCGTTCAATAATTTTGAACCTGCAACATCAGGACAAGTGTCTAAATAATCAGCCACGCCGTCATTGTCTTTGTCGGTAGGACAACCTGTTTTGTCTACTGAAACACCTGTTGGAGTGTCTGGGCAACTGTCTTTTTTGTCTGAAACACCATCCATGTCGGTATCTTTAGAATTTCCAAGATTAACCGTCAAGCCCACCATGTGGCTCAAGAAAGCATCTTTTTGCTTAAACTCTGTGGCGTTGTCCACACCGTCTCTTCTGTCTTTGTTCATAAAAGAGAACGTTTCTTGCAGGTTCAACATAAGCGATGGCGAAAGTCTGATGTTTAAACCCGCACCGGCAGTAGGTAAGGCATAATCGATTCGGTCTTGGTCAAAATTAAGTTGACTGTCAAACAAAACCACACCAGCACCAAGTACTACATAAGGTCGAACGATGTACTCTGGAGCAACAATGTTGAATCTTAAATTAATAGAAGCTGCATTAAAGTCAGATTTAAAGCTTCCTCCACCATTATCGCTATGATAACCTAGCGTTCCTTTAGACACTAATAAGTTGGCATCGAATAATTTCCCTAAGTACCTAGAAACCGAAATCCCGCCAATACCATAGTTAGACGTTCCTGAGTTGTAATAGCTTCTGCCTAAATCGCCGCTGTATTTTGTTACACCAAAATGAACGCCGACATTCCATTTTTTTTCTTCTGTTTGCCCAGCTGCTGTAAAAGCAAACCCGAGGCAAATGCAGAGTAAGAATAGTTTTTTAATCATACCGTTTTTTTTAATTTTTTGTTTCTCAATAATTAGCGTTTTCATAATCATTTTATATGTTTAAATTTATTGGGACAAAGGTGAGTTGACATCTAAGATTTAACATTATGCTACTACGACAAAACATTGCAACATTACACGAATGGTATTTTTTGCGATTGATGGCCCTTTTTTTGTTTAACGTTAGCAATTGGAATAAGCATTTGGAAAGAGATAAAAAATATTGAAAAGACTAGCGTTTTGCGAAAATCGGTTTTAGTGATTAACAATGAATACTTTAAACATTGGTTAATTAAATTATAACATCATCATTAATACTGTTAATAAAGTAATACATTCGCTATTATTAATCAATTAAATAAGTCCCAATGAGAAAGTTTATTACCACAATGCCCGCAACAACAGTGCAAACAGCATTTACAACTGCCATCAACACCGCACTTACCCCATTGTTGCCGTTTAAAATTAGTTTAACCAACGACGAAAAAAAAGGAATGCGCTCTATGGCAGAGGGCAGAGAGGGCTATGCTCGGCTAATTGCCAGAATTGCCACCCAGTTTCCGAACAGTTTGAGCAGGGCAGATGTACCGGCAGATTTGAACAATTTACTTGCTTTTTATGACGGAGTTGAAAGCATGAGAATGGCGCTTGCGCAAGCGATGGAAGTGATAGAAGAAATCGGATTGGGCACTGCCACCGACATTATGACTGCCGTAGATCGCTATGGTGCAAGTCTTGAGATTTCTAGAAGCAACGAAGGTGCTTTAGATTTAGCGATGAAAGAAGTAGATGAGTACAATGGTAGATTTGCCAACAAATCGCTAAAAAAAGACAGTCCTTCTGCAGAAACACCGCAGTAGAAAATGTTTTAAAAATGCAGTTTTTGCTACTAAAAACCACCTTAGATATTAGTTAAGGTGGTTTTTTTATGCAATAATTTTTATATCTCTTTTTTGAGGCACCGCCTACCAAATAGCAAGGCGCGCCTACCAAATAGCAAGGCGCGCCTACCAAATAGCAAGGCGTGCCTACAAAATAGCAAGGCGTGCCAACTAAATAGGAAGGCGCGCCTACCAAATAGGAAGGCGTACCTACGAAATAGGAAGGCGTGCCTACCAAATAGCAAGGCGAGCCTACCAAATAGCAAGGCGTACCTACCAAATAGGAAGGCGTGCCTACCAAATAGGTAGGCGCGCCTACGAAATAGCAAGGCATGCCTACCAAAAAGCAAGGCGCGCCTCTATTTTTATATTTGAAACCAATAAACTAAAATTTTAGGAAACACTTTTTTGATTTAGAAAGGCTTGGTGATGGGGTAGTGGGATTTCAGAAGTTTTTTTTTATATTTGAGAAATAAATAAAGAATGACGTTTGTCATACCTATCTGCTCGATTTTGGGTGTATATATACGATTTTGTCATACATATTTATAAGTTGTGTGCTATTTTAAAAAAGAACGTACTAAGATTAAACCTTTCAATGAAAATAAAATCTAACCAAGTATAACTATCAAAATAAATAAAATATGATTAGAACATTTTTATTATTTGTCGTGATTTTTACCCTTGGTTGTAACAAGGATGACGACAATCCAAATCCTTCAAATCCTAATGTTATTCCTTACCAAGAAGGTTTGACAACAAATTATATAACAATTAACAACATTACCAGAAAATATTTAGTTTATAGACCAACAGGAATGACAGCTGTAAATGCTGTTGTAACAGTTTTGCACGGTGGCGGTGGACTTGGTATTGGAGTTTCAGAAATAGGCGCTCATCCATTATCCGTTTTTCGGACAATTGCAGACAATGAAAAGTTTTTAGTAATCTATCCAGAAGGTTCACTCGACATTCAAGGAAATCC
>CALPKO020000189.1 GCA_943324165.2 Bdellovibrio sp. ZAP7
ATTATATAAATATGGGGGTTCATGATTGTAGTCCTCAGAAAATTTTGTTTCAAAATTATAAAGAGGCGCCTGAACAGCTACGTGGTTTTCAAATACTTCTTTGAACAATGTAAAATAAATTTCGTTTACCGAAACCGGCTCAGTAGCAAAATTAATCTTTTTAATGTTTTTTTCTAAGGCAATCTGAATATCGGTCCAAATGTTCTTTAAATTATAAAACTGAAAAACACCTCTGCTGTCTGTGAAATTAATTGCCGAAAAACCCATTTGCAAAAACTTGTTTTTTAAGTCATTTTTTTCGCTTTCAGAAACCGGATTCAATTTGTAAAAGCCATTGTTTTGAAAAGTGTAATAGTCTTTAATCCAGAAGTTGGCATTACTTAATTCCTGATATTTATTCTCGTTTAAAACCGAAGGAATTACATTGATAACATCAAATATAAAGTTCTTTTTTAAATTTTTTCCAAACAAGCCTGGTAAGCGTATGATAGTATAATCTTCAAAATTTTGTTCAACCCATTTTTCTAAAAAAAGTCTGTTTTTTCCATAAGGTTGTAACTCCGTTTCATCTATGATGCTCACTTCGTTTACCTGAATTGGTGAGGGATAAACATCAACAGTAGAAATTAAGACTATCCTTTTTGGGTTGATTTTTTTTATGTTTTCAATCGCATTTTGAATTATTCTCAAATCCTTTTCTGGGTTTTGATTGGCATAAAATTTCTCTGCTGGTACTCCGGAATAGATTAATAAATCTGGCTGTAAACAGAAGGCTTCGCTAATGTTTTTACTGTTAAAAACAAAATCAAATTGTCCTTGTTCGTAGATGTTTGAACCAACAAATCCGGTATGTCCAACTAATGCTTTTACCATTATTTAATGTATTAAATAAATCTAAATTGATTGTTTTTCTAAACTTTCCTCCCATTTTTTATTTTCAATTCCAAAAGTGCTTTTGATTTTGGTTTTATCCAAAACACTATACTTTGGTCTCTTTGCCGGTGTTGGAAAGCTTGATGATGGAATTGGTTTTAAATCTATATTGCAATTATTAATTTTAAATATCTTTTTAGCAAAATCAAACCAACTGCATTGTCCTTCGTTGCTGAAGTTATAAATGCCGAAGTTGTCGGTTGTTGGTTGTTGCACTTCGACAAGCTCAGTGTGACAAATTATTTTTACCAAACATTCGGCTAAATCAACTGCGCTTGTTGGTGTCCCGATTTGATCATTTACTACTGAAATTGAATCCCTTTCGGAAGCTAAACGCAACATGGTTTTCATAAAATTGTTGCCAAATTGCGAGTAAACCCAAGAAGTTCTGATAATATAATAGTTTTGAAAAGTAGCTTGAATAGCTTTTTCGCCATCTAATTTTGTTTGTCCGTAAACTCCAGTTGGGTTTGGGATGTCTTTTTCTGTGTAAGGTATTGATGCATTACCATCAAAAACAAAATCGGTTGAAATATGGAGCAAGACGGTTGAATATTGTTTGCAAACCTCAGCTAAATTTTGGGAACCAATAACATTAATTAAATGGGCTTTTTCAGCTTCGCTTTCTGCTTTGTCAACCGCTGTGTAGGCCGCCGCATTGATGCAATAATTAGGTTTAACTTTTGAGAAAACTGTCAAGCAATTTTCTAAATTAGAAATGTCTAAATCCGCAGAAGAACAAAAAACAAAATGTACTTCAGGATAATTTGGTGCAATATATTGCAAACTTTGTCCTAATTGTCCGTTGGCTCCGGTGACTAAAACTACCATGCCTTTTTGGCGTTTTCTAAATTAGGTTGCGCTTTATCTTTTTCGGAAATAATCAGGTTTTCTGTTGGAAAACCCCAATCAATATTGATGGTTTTATCATTATAGCTTATTCCACCTTCTGATTCTTTGTTATAAAAATTATCACATTTATAAAAAAATGTCGCAGTATCACTCAACACTAAAAAACCATGAGCAAATCCTCTTGGAATAAAAAATTGTATCTGGTTTTCTCCTGATAAAAGTACGGCTTCATATTGCCCAAATGTTGGAGAGTTAGGTCTAATATCAACAGCAACATCTAAAACTTCTCCTTGCAAAACTCTTACTAATTTGGTCTGAGCATGTTCTCCTGTTTGGTAATGTAATCCGCGCAAGACTCCTTTTGAAGAATAGGACTGGTTGTCCTGAACAAAATGAACTTGTTGATTTACTCCTTTCTGAAACGTATTTTCATTAAAACTTTCCATAAAATAACCGCGTTCATCAAGAATGATTTTTGGTTCAATGATAAAACAGCCTTCAAGTTTGGTTGCGATAAAATTCATGTCTTAAATCAAACTAATTAAGTGTGTGCCATAACCGCTTTTTAAAAGTGGTTGTGCTAATTTTTCTAACTGTTTCGAATCGATGAATCCCATTCTATAGGCAGCTTCCTCAATGGCGCCAATTTTTAATCCCTGGCGTTCTTCAATTACTTGAACAAACTGTCCGGCCTGCATCAACGATTGAAATGTTCCCGTGTCAAGCCACGCTGTTCCTCGGTCTAGAATGCTTACTTTAAGTTTTCCTCTTGTTAGGTATTCTTTATTTATATCTGTAATTTCCAATTCTCCTCGATGACTGGGTTTAATATTCGATGCAATATCTACAACATCATTATCATAAAAATAAATTCCCGGAACAGCAAAATTTGATTTGGGATCTTCGGGTTTTTCTTCAATAGAAAGTACTTTCCCATCTTTATCAAAATCGACAACACCGTATCGTTCCGGATCATGAACATGGTAAGCGTAAATAATTCCGCCATCGGGATTATTATTAGCTAACAACAAATCTGAAAGACCCGTTCCGTAAAAAATATTATCTCCGAGAACTAAGGCTACTTTATCATTCCCTATAAATTCTTTTCCAATGATAAAAGCTTCAGCTAGTCCGTTTGGATGTTCCTGAACAGCGTATTTAAAACGACAACCCAAATTTTTTCCATCACCTAATAATTGTCTGAACAATGGTAAATCATGTGGTGTTGATATAATTAAAATTTCATTAATCCCAGACCACATTAATGTTGACAATGGGTAATAAATCATAGGTTTGTCATAAATAGGCATCAACTGCTTGCTTACCGCTAAAGTCAATGGATGCAATCTTGTTCCCGAGCCACCAGCTAAAATAATCCCTTTCATAAATTAACTATTCAATTTTGTCATTTGATGTTTATAGTAGGATTTAAAATACCCAACTAAAATAAATATAGCTATAAATAGTAATGGCAATAAAAATTTCATTTTCCCATTAATGGCTTGAGTATTTTTAATATTTAATGTAATGCTATTGTCTTTTACAATTTTATCGAAATTCACTAACTCAATTCGATGCGAACCTTGTTCGTTAACCAATTCATCTTTGGTTTTAATAACTTCATTCAACTGAGAGTTTTCATTGTAATAAACCAATTTATCGCTTTTTTGAGATCCATTTGCTGTCGTTGAAAAAGCATTTAATAACCCGTTAATTTGTGAAATAATCGAATCATTTTGAATCATTTTTACTTTCACATTGTTTAGATATTCTTTCTGAATTATTTTGAAATAATCAGAGTTATTAAGAAAGTTTAAAAGTGGCTCTACCGTTTTCTCGTTTGATGTTTGTTTGTCGGTTGTAAAAGAAATTAAATGATACGGATAGTTTTTACTAGTCAAGTTTTCTTTAACTATTTTTTTTATGTCGCCGTCTTCCGCCAATAATTTTACAAATTCAAAATTTTTATCACTGTTGTTAATGAATTTATAGACATCAGTAATTGGTATTATTTCTATTTTCTTAAGTTTTTTTGGTTCTTTTATTCCAACTATTTCTTTAAGAAAAATTGTGTCATTATCATTAATTTTTGAACTAATCAATTCAATTTTGGCATACAAATAATCTATTGAACCAAAGTTTGGACTTACAATGATTTCATTATCATAAACTTTAGTTGTTCTATCGAGATATAATCCTATTCCAAGTCCAAGGATAAATAGTATTCCAACCCAAAGAATATTTCTTTTGAAGAATAAAAATCCTCTGAAAATACTTGTTGAAATTTTTTCAAAAAAATTCCCTATTTTCTTAGAAATTTGTGACAAATCAATTTCTTGATCTTCAGTATTTTGAGATGTTGCGCTCATAAAAATAATTATTTTACGTTAAAAATTTGTTCTAATATTTTAATGGTAATCAAATAAGTAGGCTTTACTCCTGTAGTTCCTAAGCCTCCTGACGCTAATGTACTTCCTGTTTCCAAAGGATTATCCGAAGCATAATAGGCATATCTTAC
>CALPKO020000190.1 GCA_943324165.2 Bdellovibrio sp. ZAP7
AAAAATTGTAACTGCTTGCCCACATTGTTTTAATACTTTAAAAAATGAATATCCAGAATTAGGTGGAAAATATGAATTAATTCACCACACTGAATTCCTAAAATCACTTTTAGACGCAGGACGACTAACTATCGAAGGCGGACAATTTAAAGGAAAAAAAATCACTTTTCACGACCCTTGTTATTTAGGCCGCGCTAATAAGATTTACGAAGCGCCACGCGAATTAATTCAAAAGTTAGATGCTGAATTGGTCGAAATGAAACGTTCAAAAGCCAATGGTTTGTGTTGTGGTGCTGGCGGAGCACAGATGTTTAAAGATGCTGAAAAAGGGGATAAAGAAATCAATATCGAGCGCACCGAAGAAGCATTGGCATTGCAGCCAGACATCATTGCTGCGGGTTGTCCGTTTTGTAATACCATGATGACTGATGGTGTAAAAAACAAAGAAAAGGAAAATGAAGTCAAAGTAATGGACATTGCCGAATTGATTGCTAATGCGCAAGATTTGTAAATTCTAAAATTTGATTTTCAATTCTATATTCTAAATTCTAAAATCTAAATTCAAAAATGCTAATACCTTTCGAAAACCTGCCCGAAGAATCAAAAATATGGATTTATCAATCTAACAGAAAATTTTCTGACGATGAATTTGCTGCGATTGAAAAAGATTTAAAATTATTTGTAGCGCAATGGGCTGCCCATGGCACAAGTCTCGAAGCTTCTTATTTGTTGAAATACAATCGATTTATCATTTTGGCGGTAAACCAAGAAGTGCAAATGGCAACTGGTTGCTCTATAGATAGTTCAGTTCAGTTTATCCAAACTTTAGAAAAAAAGTATGATGTTGATTTGTTAGATAAAATGAATGTCACTTTCAAGCTAGGTGAACACGTAGCTCATAAAACCTTAATTGATTTTAAAAAAATGGCAAAAGATAAAGCGGTAACCGAAAATATAATTGTATTTAACAATTTAGTCAACAGCATCGAAGAATTCAACGAATCATGGGAAGTTCCAGCAATGGACAGTTGGCACAGTCGGTTTTTTTAATGCTTAAGCCTGCATTATTTTGTTATAATAAGGTTTGAAATTCTTATTTTAGCATCAAATTTTATAATTTCAATTCTCGCGTAAATGAAAAAAGTATTTTTTCAATTCTTTGCTATCATTTTATTTTCTTTTTTTGTAATCAATTGTAGTTCAACTAAAAATAAAACTTCAGTAACAAATGTAAATGCTGTTGCTACAACAAAAACTGAAATTCCAAATGCTCAACTGAACAAGTTGGAACAAAAACTGATTTTTCCTCCAACAGTTGCAGAAACAAAATGGGTAGATAGCGTGTACAATCAAATGACTTTAGAAGAAAAAATTGGTCAACTTTTTATGGTTGCTGCATATTCCAATAAAGATTCCGTCCATTATAATGCTATTGATAAATTGATTACAAACTATAAAATTGGAGGTGTGATTTTTTTTCAGGGTGGTCCTTTACGCCAAGCAAATTTGACAAATCGATACCAAAAAAAATCTAAATTACCTTTGTTCGTTGGGATTGATGCAGAATGGGGACTTTCAATGCGTTTAGATTCCGTGAATCGTTTTCCTTGGAATATGACTTTAGGCGCTATTCAAGATTTGAAATTAATTGAAAAAGTAGGCGAAGCGTATGGAAAGCAAAGCAAAAGAATGGGTGTTCAATTTAATTTTGCACCAGTTTTAGACATTAATACAAATCCTAAAAATCCAATCATAGGTACTCGGTCTTTCGGCGAAAACAAATTTAATGTGACTGAACGTTCATTAGCATTAATGAAAGGTGTTCAAAGGCAAGGTGTTTTTGCAACTGGAAAACATTTTCCTGGGCATGGCGCGACAGAAACAGACTCTCATTTTTCACTGCCGTTGGTTAGTTTTTCCGAGCAAAGATTGAATGATGTCGAATTTTATCCTTACAAAACTCTCTTTTCAGAAGGATTAGCATCGGTTATGGTTGCTCATTTAAATGTCCCTAGTATTGAACCAAGGCAAAATTATCCGTCGTCAATTTCATACAATGTTGTAACTAATATTTTGCAAAAACAACTTGGTTTTCAAGGTTTGATTTTTACCGATGCGTTGAACATGAAAGGAGCAAGTAATTTTAAAAGTCCAGGAGATATCGATTTAGAAGCTTTTTTTGCTGGAAACGACATTTTGCTTTTTGCTGAAAATGTTCCTTTAGCCACTGAAAAAATATGTGTTGCTTATCAAGATTCTTTAATTTCTGAGGAAAGATTATCGTTTTCGGTAAAAAAAATATTAAAATTTAAATTTAAAGCTGGTTTAAGTCATTACCAACCCATTGATACGAAAAATTTAATTTCAGATGTAAATCCAATCGAAAATGATGCTTTGCAATATGAATTATACGAAAATGCAGTTACAGTTTTAAAAAATGACGATGCCATTTTGCCTATCAAAAAACTAGAAAATGAAAAATTAGCTTACGTAAAATTAGGCGATGATAACAATTCAGCTTTTATATCTACTTTACAAAAATATACTGAAGTTACTGAAATTACGGAAACAAATTTAGATAGTTTGATGGTGAAATTAAAACCATTTTCTAAAGTTATAATTGGTTTTCACAAAGCGGACGGAGCTTGGAAGAAACACGATTTTAAAGTAGATGAATTGGCAAAATTAGATTCTATTTCTAAATATAAAGAGGTTATTCTTGACGTTTTTGCAAAACCTTACTCCTTATTACCCATTTCGGATTTTAAGAAAATCAAGGGATTGATCGTTTCTTATCAAAACACCGATGTTGCGCAGGTTGTTTCAGCGGAAATGATTTTTGGAGCAATTGAATCTAAAGGCAAATTACCAGTTTCAATCAACAATTCTTTTGCAGTAAACGATGGTTTAAAAACGGAAAAGATCAATCGCTTGGGATTTTCAGCTCCCGAAAATGAAAAAATGAATTCTTCTATTTTATCAAAAATTGATGCTTTGGCAATGAAAGCAATTGATGGAAAAATGGCGCCAGGAATCGAAGTTTTAGTCGCTAGAAACGGGAAAGTAATTTATCAAAAATCTTTTGGAAGCTTTACTTATGATAAAATAAGAAAAGTAAAAAATGCAGATATTTATGACGTTGCTTCTTTGACTAAAATATTATCTACTTTGCCGAATGTGATGCAATTGTACGACAAAGGAAATATAAACTTAGAAACGAAACTAGGGAAGATGCTTCCTGAATTTCAAAATTCTGACAAAAAAGACATTTCATTCAAAGAGTTATTATCTCATTATGCGGGTTTTCAAGCTTGGATTCCATTCTATAAAGCTACAATAGACAGCTCAAAAAAACCATTGGCAAAATATTATAGCAAAACATTTAATGAGAGATTTTCGAAGCAAGTGGCAGATAGTCTTTTTATGCGAAATGATTACCATGATACCATTATAAAGGCGATTGTTGACAGTAAACTTTTATTAAAGAAAGAATACAAATACAGCGACTTTACGTTCATTATTTTGAAAGATTTTTTAGAAAAAGCAAATAATCAAAAATTGGATGTTTTGAGTAATGAAAACTTTTATAAAATTTTAGGTGCTAACAATACACTTTTTAATCCTTTGCAAAAATTTAGTAAAGCAGATATTCCACCAACGGAAATCGATAATTATTTTAGAAATCAACTTATTCAAGGCCATGTGCACGATATGGAAGCAGCTATGGATGGCGGAGTTGGCGGACATGCTGGACTTTTTTCTAATGCGATTGATGTTGCAAAAATTATGCAAATGTACCTTCAAAAAGGAAATTATGGTCAACACCAATTTTTCGCTTCAAAAACATTTGACGATTTTAATACGTGTTATTTTTGCCCTGAAGCAAATAGGAGAGGACTTGGTTTTGACAAACCTCAATTGGCTGGTCAACAAGGCCCTACTTGTGGTTGCGCTTCGCTAACAAGTTTTGGACATACTGGTTTTACGGGAACTATGACTTGGGCAGATCCTGAAACTGAAATCGTTTATGTTTTTTTATCGAATAGGACTTTTCCTGATGGAAGCCAAAATTTACTCTCTAAAAACAACATCCGTGAAGATATTCAAAAAGTAATTTACGAAGCGATTATCAAATAAAACTAATTGTAATATTTACTGTTCCAGATTTCTTCATTAAAATTTTTACCTTTCCAGAAGCAGTAATATATAGTAATTCCGCAAAATGCTTTGAATATAAATAGGAATGATAGTGCGTGAAATATATCTGGTGTTACTTGACCTAAAACATCAACAG
>CALPKO020000191.1 GCA_943324165.2 Bdellovibrio sp. ZAP7
CTTTTTTGAAACTCATACAAAATCCCTTTTTCAATTAAAAAACTGATGACTTGTTGAAAAGACAATAGCATACTTTTAAAAAACGCTTCGTTATTTATTGTTTTTTCTGCTGTCAAAGTTTGAGCTATTTCTAGGTTGTAAAGCATAAGGTCGGCAATTGCAAAATCATCGACGCCCAGCAAAATAAAGTGCTTTATGAATTTTTGCGCAACTGAACGACGCATTTTTGGCTTTTTTCCTCGAATTGGAAAGTATTCATTGGAAATTTTAAGTTTTGCATCACGCATCAAATTTCTCTCATTGGGATTAAATACAAAATTATAATACGTTTTGATATTTAAAAATTTATCGTACAACGCAATGATTTGATCTTCTAATTGCGGTTTATCCAGTTCTGATAAATATTTTTTTAAATCCCTTTTGCTCATATAATACTGACTGTTTAGTTTGTTGCAAAAAAAAACACAATTTTAAGACTGATAATGTTTATTTTTGCATCAGCAAATATAATCAATGAAAGAGCAAATAAAAACAAGTCCAGTAGAAAAATGGATTACCAATCCGGTAAATAATTTTATTAGTAAATCTACAACTGGTGGAATTGTTTTATTTGCATCGACAGTGCTAGCGATTTTAATAGCCAATTCGCCATGGTCAAATGCTTATCATCATTTATGGGAACATAAAATCGGATTTTTATTCGATTCAAAACCCTATCTTTCAAATTCTTTACATGAATGGATCAATGATGGATTGATGGCGATTTTCTTTTTCGTGGTCGGTTTAGAACTCAAGCGAGAAATTATTGGTGGCGAATTGTCTAGTATAAAGAAAGCCATTTTGCCCATTTTTGGTGCTTTTGGTGGGATGATTTTTCCGGCATTAATTTACATTCTTTTCAATAATTCCGGAGAAGCAAATGCTGGATGGGGAATTCCGATGGCTACAGACATTGGCTTTGCACTGGGTGTTTTATTTCTTTTAGGAAGTAAAATTCCGACTTCTTTGAAAGTGTTTTTGACCGCCCTGGCCATTGCAGATGATTTAGGAGCAGTTTTGGTAATTGCTTTTTTTTATACTTCAGACATTTCAATAGTCAACTTAGCAATTGGATGTAGCTTCTTACTCTTCCTTTTTATTGCTAACAAAATTGGTGTTCGAAGTACTACTTTTTACGCAATTATTGGTGTTGGCGGCGTCTGGTTGTTTTTTTTGATGTCTGGCGTTCATGCTACCATAGCTGCTGTTTTGTTAGCGTTTACCATTCCTGCAAATGCAAAAGTGAATGAATCACTTTTTATCAATAAAATGAAATTATTTCTTGAACGATTTAAACAGGCGATTCCAAATCAAAACCGAACTTTAACGAGCGAGCAACAAGAAATTTTAGAGGAAATACGAGAAAAGACTAAACACACTATGACACCCTTGCAACGATTAGAACATAGATTACACCCAATTGTTACCTTTATAATTTTACCTATTTTTGCATTTGCAAATGCTGGTGTCACTTTTTCAAATGATTTTCTCAACCAAGCCTCAAGTCCTGTTGCAATAGGAATTATTTTCGGCTTAATTTTTGGGAAATTTATTGGTATTTTTGGCGTTTCAACTCTATTGATGAAATTAAAATTGGCAGATTTGCCATCGGGTATGACGTACCAACATCTTATTGGAGTAGCACTTTTAGCATCGATTGGGTTCACGATGTCACTTTTTGTGACAAATTTGGCTTTTGAAAATGAAATTTTTATTCTCGAAGCTAAAATAGGAATTTTCATCGCATCTTTTATAGGAGGAATAGTAGGTTTTTTAATCTTAAACAAAACAAATACCATTAATAATGATTAAATTTTTTAAAATTATAGGAATACTTGAAGGCATTTCAGCCATTTTGTTGTTTTTTGTTGCCGTTCCGATGAAATATATTTTTGCAAATCCAATTCTAATTCGACCAATAGGAATGGCACATGGTGTGCTTTTTACAATTTACATTATGTTGGCACTCGTATTATAGTTTGATCAATATTGGTATTATAAGAAATTTGGAATTATTGCGATGGCAGCAATTGTGCCGCTTGGAACGTTTTATGTAGATAAAAAATACTTAAAAGATGCATAAAACCGCAGAAAATATTTTTGGCTTCGCCTATCGATTACTAAAACATTGGGACTTAAATGAATCTTTTGCGGCCTATTTTAGCTTGGCCATTAATTTGATTGTGTTGTGGTTGTTATCCTATATCATCTACTTAATTTTTAGATTTGTTTTGGTAACCACAATGGCAATTGTAGCAAAAAAAACGAAAACGAAATTTGACGATTTACTTGTTTCAAACAAGACGGCGAAATACATAGCACATTTAATTCCGTTGCTATTTATTTACAAATCAGTTCCAATAATATTAAAACATTTTATTTATTGGGACAACATATTCGGAAAATTAGTCGGTATTTACATTGTAATTCTCGTGCTTTGGATTACAAGGACAGTATTTAATGCATTGAAAGATTACCTGAAACAAATACCTAGGTACAGCGATAAACCAATTGATAGCTACATTCAAGTAATTATGATTGTTCTTTGGACTTTTGGATTAATCGCCATTATTTTATACCTATTTGACGTTTCAATTGGAACACTAATTGGAACTTTCGGAGCCATCTCTGCGATAATATTATTGATTTTTAGAGATACAATACTTGGTTTTGTAGCGAGTATTCAAGTTTCTGTAAACGATATGGTGCGCATTGGCGATTGGATTACAATGGACAAGTTTGGAGCAGATGGAGATGTGATAGAAATCAATTTAGCAACTGTAAAAGTTCGAAATTTTGACAATACCACAACCACAATCCCTACTTATAGCTTAATTTCAGATTCTTTCAGAAACTGGAGAGGAATGTTGGGTTCCGACGGACGACGCATCAAAAGGCACATCTTAATAAAGCCAAGTTGTATTCGATTTTTAAAAGAAGAAGAAATTGAAAATCTCAAAAAAATTCAATTGCTAGCTCCTTATATTGAACAAAAAAAATTAGAAATTGAAAAATTCAATATGCTCAATAAGATTGACAAATCAATGTTACTGAACGGAAGAAATTTGACCAATTTTGGATTGTATCGAAAATACATCACACAATATTTGACGAATTACCCTGGTATTAATAAAGATATGAATTTACTTTGTCGTCAACTTCAGCCAACGCAGCATGGAATTCCCTTAGAAATTTATGCTTTTTCAAATGACAAAAGATTTATAAACTACGAATACATCATTTCTGATATTTTCGATCATATTTTTGCTTCAGTACGCTATTTTGACTTAGAACTTGTTGAAATGTCTTCGAAAGTTGAATTAGATGACCTTTAAATTACTATCTGTTTGAAATTTTTAATTGATAATTTATCATTCCAAAAGTATTGATAACTATTAATAAGTTCTCTTGTTAGACTTTGAAATTAAAATTACTTTTACCGAAATTAATTTATATGCTAACTACAATGTCTAACACACAACAACTAAACGAATTAACAACACAAGTGCGCCGCGACATTTTGCGAATGGTACATGCCGTAAACTCTGGACATCCAGGAGGTTCTTTGGGATGCGCAGAATTTTTAGTCACACTTTACCAAAACCTAATGGATAGAAAACCGGATTTTGATATGGACGGAATTGGCGAAGATGTATTCTTTTTGTCAAACGGGCATATTTCTCCTGTTTTTTATAGTGTTTTAGCAAGAAACGGCTATTTTCCGATTTCAGAATTATCGACTTTTAGAAAATTAAATTCTCGTTTACAAGGTCATCCGACCACACATGAAGGATTGCCTGGTGTTCGCATTGCATCTGGCTCTTTAGGACAAGGAATGTCTGTGGCAATTGGTGCTTGTCAAGCAAAAAAATTAAATCATTGCCACCATTTGGTATATTCATTGCTCGGAGATGGTGAATTACAAGAAGGTCAAAATTGGGAAGCAATTATGTATGCTTCCGCAAAAAAAATCGATAATCTTATCGCTACAATTGACCTGAACGGGAAACAAATTGATGGGTCGACGGACGAAGTTTTACCAATGGGAAGTATTCGAGCAAAATTTGAAGCTTTTGACTGGGATGTTTTAGAAATCAAAGAAGGTAATAATGTCGATGCCATTATTGCAGGAATGAATGATGCAAAATCTAGAACTGGAAAAGGAAAACCAGTTTGCGTTTTGTTGCATACTGAAATGGGAAATGGTGTAGATTATATGATGTACAGTCATGCTTGGCACGGAAA
>CALPKO020000192.1 GCA_943324165.2 Bdellovibrio sp. ZAP7
AATTGGTTTTATCGCTTGGGAAGGCGACAGTCAGTTGTTTCAAGGTGAAAATTTAAAAATAAATGGTTCGATTTTATCAAACAGTTTAAACCCTCCTACAAACGCATTCAATGGAACAAATTCTATTACGGGCTCAAATGAATTATTCAATATGGATTTGGATGTTTATGAAATTCAAGACAATATTGCGATTGGTGATTCTTCAGCCATCATTGAATTGAGTTCTACAAGAGATTTTGTTATGATTAATACAGTGATTACAAAATTAAACAGTGAACTGCCTGATGCAACAATAGTTATCAATGATGCAAAATTAAAATGTAATACCCGAATTGTGAATGTCGATTTTACGGTAAATAACTTTAACTGTACAAAATATTTGCCTGCAAATGTTCAGATTGCCGTTTTTATTAACAATCAATTCATTCAGTTTACGCAGACTTCGGCATTAATTCCTATTGATGGGTTTGAAAACATTACACTTTCTTTTGTGTTGCCAGACAACATTAACGCCGAATTTGAACTTACTTTGGTTATAGACAGTAACGAGCTCAAGGTGGGCGTGATTAAAGAAATAAATGAAGATAACAACGAAGTTCAAATTCTAATATCGGATCCTGTCTTGCCAAAATATAATTTGCTCGACAACTTAACCGCTTGTAATGAAGGACTTAATAAAGTAACATTTGATTTTTCAATTTATGAAGATACTGCGAAAGTAGAAGCTACTGACATAGTAACTTTTTTTGAAACTTTCGATGATGCCGATGCAAACGTGAATCCTATTATAAACATTTCAAATTTAAAAGTCACGACTCCATTCCCGGTTTTTGTGAGAATTCAAGATACAGAAGGTTGCTACAGCATAACAAATTTCATTTTAATGACTGAAAAATGTTCCCCAAAAGTGTACAATTTGGTTACTACAAATCCAGATGGATTTTATGATAGTTTTTTGGTTGATGGGTTACGAGATGTTTTTGTCAATTTCAAAACCAGTATTTTCAACCGTTGGGGAATATTGGTTTGGACTGGAAACAATAATACTGAAGACTTTAATGGCGTCGCAAACAAGGGACAAATTTATATTGATGGTGATCTGCCTGATGGCACCTATTTTTATGTCATTGAACTAAATGACCCGGACTATAACGAACCTTTAACAGGTTTTTTACATTTGACAAAATAAAATTATCCAGTTATCTTTTTGAAATTTTGTTGTGGGTAATTTGCCTTTGCAAAGTGCATTTAAAACGGTCGATTCCATCCACTCGAAGTTTAGCGTGTTTGGTGGAACGCCCTTGAACACGTTCTCGCCACATTTTGAAACTAGAAAGTTTAATTTCTTTGCGCATAATTTCGATCACCTCTTGCTCAGAAATTCCAAACTGAAGTTTAATAGCATCAAAAGTGGTTCGGTCTTCCCAAGCCATTTCAATAATTCTATCAATTTCTAAAACAGTAAATTCTTTTTTCATTGTTTTCTTTAATTTGCAAAAATAAAAAAACTCTTGCTGAACAAGAGTTAAAATTTAATCAAATTTATTTTTTATATAATATTTTCCATCCAAATCTTCATCGAATTCATCAATTTTAATTGGCTTTGGCTTTGGCTTTGCTGCATTGGCTTTCTTTTTCCAAATTTCAAATTTGTCAGCAGGTAGTTTTTTCTTCATAATTTCCAACACCTGTTTCTCTTCAATACCAAGATCTTTTTTTATAATTTCAAAAGGGTTTCTCTCTTCTTGAGCCAATGTGATCAATTTTTGAGTGTCGTCCCAATTTAATTCTATGCTTTTGCTCTTTTTCATTCTTTTTGAAAATAAATCTTTTTATGTATTTAGGGTTTGCAATTTTTCTTTCCAATATTAAGAAAAAAAATAATTACTTTTTCAAAACAATCATTTTTTTTTGTGCAATTATGAAAATTCTATCTTTTAGTCATTTTAACACATCTTTACAAGCTATAATTAACCGTCTCACTTAAAAAAATAAGTTTTAATTACACAATTTTTCTGAAAGTCAGATTGATTCTATTTCCAATAGGTCTTGAAGTTTTCGGAACATGATGTTTCCAATAATGTTGTGTAGTGCCTTTCATGATTAGCAAACTGCCGTGTTCGAGCGATATTTTTAATTTTAAATTTTTGTCAGTGTTGTGCTGCAAATGAAAAAACCTTTCTTCTCCAAAACTCAACGATGCAATCGTAGGATTGATGCCCAACTCTTTTTCGTTATCGGCATGCCAACCATTGCTGTCTTTTCCATCACGGTATAAATTGAGTAAAACCGTAGAAAAATTTTCATCCACAACATTTTCAATTTGAAATTTAATTTTTTGTAAAATTAAATTCCAAGGATGGGGTTGCATTGTGATATTTGAATAAGAATAAGGTTTTCCATCGTTACCAAACAATGCGGTTAAACGTGGCTGGGCGTAAACTTTTCCAAATACTTTGATATCATCTTGCTGCCAAGGAATTTCATATAATAATTTTTGAAAAATATCATTTGCGTCTACCGATTCATAAAATTTTGGATAATAAATAAGTTCGGCATCTTTCAAATCAAAAAGAATCGGTTCAGCAGAATTTTGAAATAAAGTGTTCAAAGTAGTTATTTTTATAATTATGAAACTATCAAAAAGAAATTATTTCTGTTTATTGAAATTTATATTCATTAAAACGATTGCTAAAATTATCAACAAAATGCCAATCCATTGCGCAAAAACAACTTGCTCGTTGAGCAAAAAATACGCCATTAGCACTGAAACTGGCAACTCTAAAGCAGAAACGATGCTTCCTAGGCCAATTCCTGTTAAAGGAAAACCAGCATTAAGCAACATAGGCGGAATGATAGTGCCAAATAGCGACAATACTATTCCCCATTTCATAAAAATTTGAAAATCAAAAGGCGTGGTTTGAGTAAAAATGGAAAAGAAAAAAACAATAATAGCTCCACCTGTAAGCATATAAAGACTGCGCTGTGCGGAGGATATTTCGGTCGCTATTCTGTTTGCGGTAAACATCGTAGTAGTGAAAGATGCTGCTGCCAAAAGTCCCCAAACAACACCTCTCCAATCTAAAACTACTTCGCTATTAATCAAATTGGTTGCCAAAATCGTCCCTAAAAACACAATGAATACTGCAGTAATTTTTGTTTTGGAAGGTATTTTTCTTTCCAAAAACATTTCAAGTAAAACGCCCATCCATACCGTTTGCATCAAAAGTACGATTCCGATGGAAACAGGAATATATTTTACTGCTAAATAATAAAATAGACTGGTCAAACCTGTTGATGTCCCTGCCAAAACAAGTTGAACAATATTTTTTTTAGAAGCTTTTTGAGCAATTTCTTTATTGTTAAATTTCTGAAAACTGTTAATTATCAATAACCCGAGAAGTCCATAAACAAATTGTGAAGTGGTAACTTCTGCTGTGGTAAAGTTTTCTGAATACGCCATTTTTACAAAAGTCGCCAACATACCATAACTTGTTGCGCCCAATGCAACAAAAAAAACACCTTTTAAAACACTATTATTTTTCATTTATTTAATTTTGATTTTCAAAATTATTTTTTCTGAAAAGCCAACAAAGATAGGTTTTTCAATCCAAAGACTTTAAAAACTTTGTAATTTTGCCTGATAAAAAAAACGGATAAATGTCTAGAAAAATAAAATTAATTTGGGATTTTCGGGGTGCTGTTGCATGCGAAACAGCAAAGCACCATGAGGTCCATTTGAAAGAATACATCAACGCTGAAAAATTGACGCTCAATATTACTGGTTTTGAAATATTTAGTGACGTCTATGCCAGAGCTTTTATGGTCGTAAGTGAAGAAAATATGATTTTAGTTAGAGATGCATTAAAGCCACATCGCGGAGAAGTTTTTGAAGGATAAAAAGTTCTTTTTGCTGTTATCTTTTATAAGTAGCAGTTTCAAAAATTTTAAAAAAACTATAAAAAAACCTTGTCTTCGTGGTCAAAATCTGAGAAGTTAAATCTTGATAATAGTAGTCTCTTTTTTCTTTAGAATCATAAGGTCACCCACAATATTTTTTAGTATTAAATCTGCCGAATTAAAAACGCAATTAAAAAATCGGATAATAAACCAATCAATTTCTTGACTATTAAACTACCCGATTATTTCAAGCCCAATAATTATATTACATTTATCGCTTTAAAGAGAAATGCGATTTAAAAATTTGCGGCTGATTGTTGATATCGTAGTACTCTAACGTAAACCAGTAATCTGCTGCAACAATTGGTACTC
>CALPKO020000193.1 GCA_943324165.2 Bdellovibrio sp. ZAP7
CAACATTTTGAGTAAAAATGCTTTTGATTGGTCAAATGTTTTTACCATCGACAAATTTGAATCAGAAATTAAAAAAATACTGCAATGAGAATAGTTCAGATTATTGATTCTCTTGAGGCAGGAGGTGCCGAAAGAATGGCAGTAAATTATGCTAATTCTCTCGCAAATAAAATTGATTTTTCTGGAATAGTAGTTACAAGAAGTGAAGGTTTGTTACTGCATAAAATTAATTCAAACGTAGATTATTTTTTTTTAAATAAATCCAAAACTATAGACTTCAAAGCCCTTCTTAAATTAATAAGTTACATCAAAAGAAATAAAATTGAAATAGTTCATGCTCATAGCACTTCATTTTTTCTAGCATTCTTATTAAAATTAATTATTCCAAAAGTTAAATTAATTTGGCATGATCATTATGGTGATAGTGAATTTTTGGCTGAAAGACCAATCATGGCCTTAAAATTTACAATTCCTTTTTTTTATGGTATTATTAGTGTGAATCAAAAACTCAAAGTTTGGTCGAAACAAAAACTTAAATTTGAAAATGTTATTTATTTGCATAATTTTCCTTGCTTTGAAGATGAACAATTGGAAACGACAATTCTAGCAGGCGAAGATGGAAAACGAATTGTTTGTTTGGCCAATTTAAGACCTCAAAAAAATCACTTTTTATTATTAAATGTTGCCAAGAAGTTAAATAAAATGGAACCAAATTGGACATTTCATTTAGTAGGAAAAGATTTTGAAGATGAATATTCTTTAAAAATTAAAGCTAAAATTTTTGATTTTCAATTGCAAAATCATGTTTTTCTATATAATTCCAAATCAGACATTAAAAATATTTTAGGACAGGCAAATATTGCTGTTTTAACATCTCAATCTGAAGGATTACCAGTAGCAATTTTAGAATATGGATTGAATTTTAAAGCAGTTATTTCTACATCAGTTGGTGAAATACAAGACATTATTTGCAACGGAGAAAATGGTTTTTTAATTGCTAATGATAATATTAGCGAGTTTTATGATGCGTTAAATATTTTGATTCAAAATCCTAAACTTATAACTACTTTTGGGGAAAATCTAAATGCTACAATTCGAAGGGAATTTAATAGCGAAATAATAGTAAAAACTTATATAGATTGGTTAAAAAATATATAAATGCAAGATAAAAATCATATTAACTATTTGTTTTTAATTGTCCTCCATATTTTTTTAGGTATAGCTATTTACATTTTGCCCTTTTTATCCAAAATATATACAATTTTAATAATTATTGTTGGTTTGTTTTATGTTGTAAAAAAGCAAAATAAAAATAACGAAATTTTATTAGTTTGTGGCTATATTGTTGGTGCAGAGGTGTTAATTAGATCAACAGATGGTGCCTATTTGTATGAATTCGCAAAATATGGAATAATTTTCTTCGTATTTATTGGTATTTTTTTTAGCGGATTTTCAAAAAACGCTGTTCCATATTGGCTATACATAGTTCTGTTAATTCCTAGTGTTTTAATTGGGATATTTACTTTAAAAGGCCAATATGATATTCGTAATACCATCTCTAATACCATTTCCGGTCCAATTTGTTTAGGAGTTGTTTCATTATACACGTACCAGAGAAGAATTCATATTAACAATATAAACAATATATTACTTGCAATTGCTTTACCAGTTTTAAGCCATTTAGTCTATATAATTTTATTTAATCCAAATGTAAAAGAAGTAGTTACAGGAACAGATTCTAGTGGGATAACTTCTGGTGGATTTGGTCCAAATCAAGTCTCAACCATTTTAGGATTAGGTATTTTTATTTATTTTTCAAGAATTTTATTACAATCTAAGAATAATTTTTATTTTATCGTAAATTTTATATTAACAGCAATATTTGCTTTTAGAAACGTAGTAACTTTTTCCCGAGGTGGCGTTTTTACATGTATAGTTATGATTATATTTTTTACTTTAAACCTTTACTTTTTGACGAATCTAAAAGGGAAATTTAAATTAAATTTTTTCGTTATTTCAGTGGTGGCAACTTCTATTTTTATTTGGATTTATAGTACAGAACAAACAAATGGTTTAATACAAAAAAGATATAATAATCAAGATCCAAGCGGTAGGGTTAAAGAAAGTAAATTTTCGGGTAGAGAGCAGCTAGCAGAAACAGAATTAAAAACGTTTTATGATTATCCCATTTTTGGTGTAGGGGTTGGTAAATCTATCGAAATTAGACAACAAGAAACAGGAAACAAGGCAGCGTCTCACAATGAATTAACCAGATTATTAGCAGAACACGGTGCAATTGGAATTGCTATTTTGATAATTCTATTTTTTACTCCTATTTTTTTATTCTTTGATAACAAACAAAATATTTTTATGTTTCCGTTTTTGCTTTTTTGGCTTTTAACTATAAATCATGCAGCGATGAGAATTGCAGCACCTGCATTTGTTTATGGGTTATCCCTCCTAAAAGTATATATAAACGAACCACTTAAAACAAAATATCCAGAGTAAGTTTTAATCGTGGATATAATTTTAATATTTATATAACTGCAAGTTACTTATTGAAATTTTGAAGTGGTTTAATTTTTTTTTATTAATTATTTTTTGTGGGATTATTATAAATGTATCAGGCAGCGTTTCTCCGAGATGCAATCGATTTTTCAAATCTATTGAACAACGCTTTAAAATTATTTATGCAAGTTGTACTTTTATTAGTTTCGCAACGAATCATCAACAAATTAAAATGTCAGAAAGATTGTAAGCATTTTTAAAATAAAAATTCTCCTTTAAAAAGATAAAAGGTAATTCAACTTAAAAAGTAGTTAATTCAACTACTTTTGTTGATTGTAAGGCCTTCCCTACGTTATTGTGTCAAAATGTACTTGTCAAAAAGTTAAAAATTATTGTTAAATGTTTCAAAATAGGAGGCGTCTACATTTACGAGGCAATTTTGTTTGTACTCTTGCCTTTTGATAAAATTATCAGTTTTGAACGTTGATCAAATTCTGAGTGTTTTTTTAAATGTTTTTTTTGTCTCATTAAAAAAAAAAAGGATTTACGAAATATTTTAAAACATGATTAATTCAAACAAAATTCATTTTGAAATTTCAGAAAGAAAAGTGTTGCTTCGCGTTTTCGATGTTGCAGCAGTTTTGCTGTCTTTACATTTAGTGGACATTTGTTTTAATTTCAATTATTTTAATATTTCAACACAAAATTTTTATTGGACTATTGTTTTGGGAGTTTACCTTACTATTTTAGGAACTGTCTTTGAAATGTATAACCTTCAAGTGGCAAGTAATCAATTTCAGATTATAAGAAGTATAGTATTAACGTCATCTACAACAGTGCTTTTCTATCTTTTAACGCCAGTTTTTACGCCGCTTTTGCCACTCAATAGAATACAAATTGTATATTTTTTCTTCGCTATTTTTTTATCCTTATTAGTTTGGCGGATTTTTTATCAAACTTATTTGGCGTCACATAGATTTGAGAAAAAAGTGATTTTGATTTGCGATAAGGAGCAAGTTAAGGAGTTAGTGACGGATTTAGAAAATATTGATCCTCATTATAAAATTCTAGGTTATATCAATTTTGATTTTCAAGACAATGAAGATTTTAATTATGACTACATCAAGAACATTTCAATTAACGAGTTAGAAACATTTGTTCGAAAAAATTTCATTTCAGAAATTGTGATTGCTTCTCAAAAAACGGATGGAATTACAGTTGAACTGTACAATCAATTACTTCATTTATTAGAAAGTGGATTCATTATTCGTGAATATACACAGGTCTATGAGTTAATTACGCAACGAATTCCGATTCATCATTTTGATAAAGATTTTTATCGTTATTTCCCTTTTAGTAGAAGTAATCAAAACAAGCTCTATCTATTGATAATGAGGTTTTTAGAAATATTATTTTCTTGCATTGGACTTTCATTGGGTTTAATTATTCTACCTTTGATTTTAATAGGAAATGCTATAGGAAATAGAGGGAAATTGTTTTATAAGCAAACGCGGGTGGGAAAAAACGGAATTTCTTTTGAAATTTACAAGTTTAGAACAATGGTAAAAAATGCAGAAAGTCACGGTGCGGTTTTTGCAAGCATTGGTGATATTCGAATTACTCCTTTTGGAAAATTATTAAGAAAAACGAGAATTGATGAGGTGCCGCAATTCATTAATATTATCAAAGGTCAAATGGCTTTTATTGGTCCAAGACCAGAAAGACCAGTTTTTGTAAAAGAACTTTCCGAAGTTATG
>CALPKO020000194.1 GCA_943324165.2 Bdellovibrio sp. ZAP7
AAAGGGTTATAAATATAAAATCTTATCGATTAATTGCTTAAAAAAATTAATTACTTTCTGCCAAAACCTTATTCGGGTCGTAGCCAAAAAGCTGGTGTTGCTTGATGAGTTCTGCAATACCGCTTGGCAACATGCCCTCCCACCCTGGTTTTCCGTTGCTGATCATTTTTAAGACTTCGCGAGAAAAAACTTCTAAAGTGTGTGGGTCAAAATCGTCTATATCTACTACTTTTCCGTTGAATTTAAAGAATTTGTACAATTCTTTCATTCGTGGATGTACTTTTAAGGTTTCAGAATTAATGATTTCGCCCTTTTCATCAATCATTGGATAGAGCAATACTTTTAAATCGCGGTAGAATAATTTTCCGAACGCTTCAAGAATGCCACCGCTCAAATGACGGTAGTATTTTTCGTCAAAAATATCAACTAGATTGTTTACGCCCATTGCCAATCCCATTCTGGCTTTGGTATAATTAGAGAAATATTCTACTACTTTATAATATTCTTGAAAGTTAGAAATCATTACGGTTTGACCCAAAGAACAAAGCAGTTCTGCCCTGTCCATAAAATCTCGTTCATCAATTTCTCCATCGGAACGGAGGTTCGAAAGTGTTATTTCAAAAACGACCAAAGTATTTTCTTTCTCTACTTTACTTTCTTGCAAGAACATTTTGAGCGATTTCTCGTACATGTCCATATTTACTTTCGTAACCGGACGGAAACTTCCGCGCAACGCCAAAATGTTCTTTTTGTACAAAATGGCGGCAGGCAAAATGTTGTTTCCCTCTGGATCGAACATTACGGCATCGGTCATTCCGTTTTTTACCAATTGCAAACTCATCAATCGGTTGTCGACATCGGCAAATCGCGGTCCAGAAAAGTTAATGGTATCAATTTCGAGTTGGTCTTTGTCTAAATGATCGTATAAGTAGCGTAATAATCTCTTTGGATCGTTGTATTTATAAAATGCACCGTAAATTAAATTAACACCCAGAATTCCTAATGTTTCTTGCTGCAAACGGGCATCGGTTTCTTTAAAACGGATGTGAATTACGATTTCGTTATAATCTTCATCTGGTTCAATCTGATATCGAATCCCTACCCAACCATGACCTTTAAATTGCTTGGCAAAATCTATTGTAGCTACTGTATTGGCATAACTGAAAAACATTTTATTAGGATGTTTTTCTCGGCTCAAACGCTGTTCAATCAGATTTACTTCGTGAGAAAGCATTTTTTTTAAACGACTTTCTGTTACGTATCGGCCATCTTCTTCGATTCCATATATGGCATCACTAAAATCTTTATCATAGGCAGACATTGCTTTTGCAATCGTTCCCGAAGACCCACCAGAACGAAAAAAATGCCGAACGGTCTCTTGCCCAGCGCCAATTTCAGCGAATGTTCCATAAATGTTATCGTTCAAATTTATCCGCAAAGCTTTGTCCTTTGTAGATGGAATTTGCTCAATAACCTTGTCTCCTTTTAATTTTATTTGGGTATCCATATATAAATGTCGATAAACTGTTACAAAGTTAACAAATTAGGGTTTCATTAAAAGATTTTAGTGTTATTTTTGTAAAAAATAAATCTGTTTTGAAAATCTATTTTTTGGGTACAGGCACTTCTCAAGGCATTCCGGTAATCGGAAGCGACCATCCTGTTTGCAAAAGCACCGACCCAAAAGACAAGCGATTGCGGGTTTCGGTTTTGATTTCGTGGGATGATTTTTCGTTTGTAATAGATTGCGGACCAGATTTTAGACAGCAAATGTTGACTTCCAATTGCCAAAAAGTAGAAGCCATTTTGTTCACCCACGAACATGCCGACCACACGGCAGGGTTAGATGATATCCGTCCGTTTAATTTCCGTCAAGGAGAAATTCCGATTTATGGTCACCAACGTGTTTTAGATAATTTAAAACGCCGATTCGATTATATTTTTGAAAAAGTTGACCGTTATCCTGGCGCGCCATCGGTCAATTCAATAGAAGTTCGGAAAAATGTAAACTTCTTTTTAGGAGGAAAAACAATCGTCCCAATTAATGTTTATCACGGAAAATTGCAAGTTTTTGGTTATAGAATGGGTGATTTTGCCTATTTGACCGATGTAAAAACAATTGAAAAAGACGAAATTGAAAAGCTAAAAGGTTTAAAAGTTTTGGTTGTAAATGCTTTGCGCATCGAGGAGCACAAAACCCATTTTAATCTTGAAGAAGCTTTGCATTTTATTGAAATTATAAAACCAGAAAAAACCTATTTGACACACATTAGCCATGTTTTTGGTTTTCATGAAGCAATTCAAAAAAGTTTACCAGAAAATGTTTTTTTGGCTTATGATAATTTAGAAATTACATTATAAATATAGAAAATGAAAAAATCAATAATGCTTTACCTTGTTATTTTGTTGGTGCTTACTAACATTTTTACCTATGCTTTTTTGAATAGTCAGGTGAAATTTGAACAAAAAAATTATGACAACCTCAACAAAAAATTTGGTGACACAATTAATCATTATTTGATAAAAAATGACGACGCTGATTATTTTTCATTAGCAAAAAATGACCGAGCCCAAGATTATTTTGACAATAAAGCTACAGGGAAATTTATACCTTCAGAAAAACTGATTCCTTATGTGAAAGATAAATTGTTGTATTTAAACAATAATCCAAATGGAAATCCATATACTGGTTTTGAAAAAATGGATGGAAAAATTTTTATTATCAACAAAATAAAAGTTTTGAATCACCGATGGATTATTGCTGACTTTAACAACGGCAACATTTGGGGCGAAGCCATTATTAAATATTTTATCAACGATGATGAAACCGTTTCGTTTGAAAATTCGGAATCTGTTATTTATCCCAATTAATTTTCTAAATGTTATTAAATAAAAAACGCCACATATTCTAAAGTAGAAATGTGGCATTTTAACTTGTAAATTTAAGCTCTTTAAGAAACGTCAACCGTTGTGCGATCTGCAATTTCTTTGTATGTTCCGCTGACTAATTTTTCTCTAATGGCTTCAAAAGCAGTTAAAGTTTCTTCAACATCGGCTAAAGTATGAGAAGAAGTTGGAATCATTCTGAGTAAAATAATTCCTTTTGGAATCACAGGATAAACAACAATAGATAAAAAGATGCCGTAATTTTCTCTCAAATCATTCACCATAATCATGGCTTCTGGAATACTTCCTTCTAAATAAACCGGCGTTACACAAGTGTTTGTATCACCAATATTGAATCCTTTTGCTTTCAAACCACTTTGTAAAGCATTCACGTTTTCCCACAATTTATCTTTTAATTCTGGGTGATTTTTTAACAATTCTAATCTTTTTAAAGCACCAACAGTTTGAATCATCGGCAATGATTTTGCAAACATTTGAGAACGCAAATTGTATTTCAAATAATCAATTACGTCTTTGTCTGCGGCGATAAATGCCCCAATGCTCGCCATTGATTTTGCAAAAGTTGAAAAATAAACATCAATTTCATCTTGAACACCTTGCTCCTCGCCTGCTCCAGCTCCCGTTTTTCCTAAGGTGCCAAAACCGTGCGCATCATCTACCAAAAGTCGGAAATTGTATTTCTTTTTTAGTTCAACAACTTCCTTCAATTTTCCTTGTTGTCCTCTCATTCCGAAAACACCTTCTGTAATAAAAAGGATTCCTCCACCTGTTTCTTCCGCCATTTTTGTGGCGCGTTGCAGGTTTTTTTCCATACTTTCCACATCATTGTGTCGGTAGGTAAAACGTTTTCCCATGTGCAAACGAACACCGTCTATGATACAAGCGTGTGCATCAACATCATAAACAATAATGTCATTTTTGGTAACCAAAGCGTCAATAGTCGACATGATTCCTTGGTAACCAAAGTTCAAAAGGTAAGCCGATTCTTTCATTACGAAAGTGGCCAATTCATTTTCTAATTGTTCGTGCATATCGGTATGACCAGACATCATTCTGGCTCCCATTGGATAAGCCGCGCCATATTGGATTGCTGCATCAGCATCTGCTTTTCTAACTTCTGGGTGATTGGCAAGTCCTAAATAATCATTTAAACTCCAATTTAAAATTGGTTTTCCATGAAAATGCATTCTTGGTCCGAGTTCGCCTTCGAGTTTTGGAAAAACAAAATAACCTTCTGCTTGAGATGCCCATTTTCCTAGTGGACCTTTATTGTTTTGAATTCTTTCGAATAAATCTTTTACCATAATTCCTCTTAATTTTAAGAAGTTGCA
>CALPKO020000195.1 GCA_943324165.2 Bdellovibrio sp. ZAP7
TCCTTTTTTCATTTCACCTGTATATCCAGTTCCACCAATCAATGCTATTTTTCTGGTAAAATCTAAAATGGCAAAATTACCTTGTCTTGTTTTGTCAATTAATGGATTTGCTATAAAACCTGGCGCACATAACACATACCAATCGGCGGCAAAATCTTCTAATTCTGATTCTTCTGGACGTAAAAACATATTGTAGCAAAATAAATTTGCCCACGCAGTTTCTGTTACAACACGAACATTTAACCTGTAATTTGGATCTGCGCAAACATAGCTGTCACGAACAAAAACAGGTTTATTAGATAAATAGTCGGCTACTTTATTGTACAATTTATCAAAATTTTCAGAAGAAAACGGAATATTTACATTTCCCCACCAAACTTTGTCTTTAGTAATTTCGTCTTGAACAATAAAACGATCTTGTGGAGATCGACCAGTAAATTCTCCAGTATTAATCGCCAAAGCACCAGTTGAAGATTCAATTCCTTGTCCAGCTTCGATTGTCATTGCGTGAAGTTCATTTGGAGATAATTGATAATGAACAGTTGCATTTTTTATTCCTAATTCTTCCAGCGAAATCGATTTCGTGAATTGAGCATAAGTATCCATAAATAAATATTAAATTATACAATTGTAAAGTGCAAAAGTAAAAATAATATAATTACAACGTTGTAGTAAATTGAAAAATTATTATTTTTTCGTCAAAATTTTGATAAATAACCAAAACCAAGCCGCAATTAATAACAATCCTCCAATTGGAGTGACTGGACCCAGAAATTTAAAATCTATTCCAATAACGTTTTTTGTTGTCAATAAAAAGATGGAACCGGAAAAAAATAGCGTCCCGAAAAGTGTTAAATAAAAAACCATTTTTTTTTCGTTTTCCGCTACAAAATTAGTGTTGGAAACAAACAACAAAAACAAAGCATGAAACATTAAATATTTTACACCAACCTCAAACGAAGAAAGTTGTTCAATAGATAAAAATTGCTTCAATCCGTGAGTACCAAACGCGCCTAAGATTATTGCCAAAATTCCGAAAGCCAGACCTGTTAAAACAATTTTTTTATTCATTGCGATTTTTCACAAAGATAAGAAAATGAAAAATTCTATATTCTAAATAATTACCTCTTAAAAAAAAGAACTTAAAATTAAACATTTCATTACTTTTACACCATCTTTTCAATTTAAAAAAATGAGAAATATCCTAATTATTGGTGCTGGTCGTTCGGCTTCTTCTTTAATAAAATACCTTTTAGACAAATCAGATCAAGAAAATCTTCATCTTACAATAGGAGATTTATCGCAGTCTTTGGCGCAGCAGAAAACAAATAATCACAAAAATGCTTCGGCAATTGCTCTTGATATTTTTGATGAAAATCAACGTAAAACTGAGATTCAAAAAGCGGATATCGTTATATCTATGTTGCCTGCTCATTTGCATATTGAAGTGGCAAAAGATTGCATCACTTATAGAAAACACTTGGTTACGGCTTCTTATATCAGTGATGCCATGCAAGCATTAGATAAAGATGCAAAAGCAAACAATTTGATTTTTATGAATGAAATTGGTCTAGATCCTGGTATTGATCATATGAGTGCCATGAAAATTATCGATGAAATTCGAGCAAAAGGAGGAAAAATGATTTTATTTGAATCTTTTTGTGGAGGTTTGGTAGCGCCAGAATCTGACAATAATCTTTGGAATTACAAGTTTACTTGGGCACCGCGCAATGTTGTGTTGGCTGGTCAAGGTGGAGCTGCAAAATTTATTCAAGAAGGTACATACAAGTACATTCCTTACAACAAATTATTTCGTAGAACTGAATTTTTAGAGGTGGAAGGTTTTGGAAAATTTGAAGGTTACGCCAACCGAGATTCTTTAAAATACCGAAGTATCTATGGTCTTGAAGACGTTTTGACTTTGTATAGAGGAACTATTCGTCGCGTAGGATTTTCAAAGGCATGGAATATGTTTGTGCAACTCGGAATGACGGACGACACTTATGTTATAGATAATTCTGAAACCATCAGTTATCGTGAATTTATCAATTTATTCTTGCCCTATCACCCTACAGATTCAGTAGAAATTAAGTTACGATTGAGTTTGGGCATCGAGCAAGACGATATTATGTGGGACAAATTGTTGGAACTTGATCTTTTTAATCCTAAGAAAATTGTAGGATTAAGGAATGCTACACCTGCACAAATTTTAGAAAAAATCTTAAACGACAGTTGGACTTTGCAACCAGATGACAAAGATATGATTGTAATGTACCACAAATTAGGCTACGAAATTGATGGTGTAAAAAAGCAAATTGACTCTAAAATGGTTTGCATCGGAGAGGATCAAATTTATACCGCGATGGCAAAAACAGTTGGACTTCCGGTTGCCATTGCAACTTTGCAAATCTTAAACGGAAAAATCAAAACACCTGGTGTTCAATTGCCCATTAACAAAGAAGTTTATGAGCCAATTCTGAAAGAGCTTGCCTCTTACGGAGTAGTTTTTAACGAAAAAGAAATGCCTTACTTAGGTTATAATTCGGATAAGATTTTCGGGTAAAATTATTATATTTCTGTTCAAACACTTAACTTTAGTAAGTGGAAAGTTTTAATTTCTTAAAGTAAACAGTTTAGAAATAGTAAAAAAAAATCAGTCAATTACAACGACTTTCATTTTTTAAGATACGACACTTTATCACACTTACTACTTAATTCAATTTTTCTGAAAAGTTTAGTGTTTTTTTTTAAAATTTAGCTGAATTTGTTGCAATTAATAAAACCAACCGACAAAAAAAACGTCCCGATTACTCGAGACGTTTCTTATTTAATAGTATAGCTTTGTTTAGAAAACCATTTTCTTTGTAACAACTTTATTGTCATCTGAAGTTATTTTCACAACCAATACTTCTTGTGCTGCTTTTAAATCTTTCAATGCTGTTGTAGTTGAATTGATGTTTGATTTTTCGTAAATCAATCTTCCACGTATATCGTAGATTTAACATGCTTCTTTACCACTTTACCAACGCTGATAAATATAATTAACAATTTGTATAACCAAAAAACCCTTCGGATTTTTGCAAACATGGTCAATTGACTTTGGCTGATTTATAAATAGTTTGACGTTTCGCTTTAAGTAAGCTTCAATCTTTTAAGAATGGTCAGAAAATTTTTCAATGTGTCATTTTTTTTTGAAATTATAAATTTGACACGGTTTTGTGTCATTTTTTTGAAATCTATATATTTGACACAACTTTGTGTCAAAATATTTTTACATTTTTTTTTGACACAAAAATTTTAAAAAAAAAGGCGAAGCTTTTAAGTCTTATTTTTAATAGCGCAAAAAAAACGTCTCGATTGCTCGAGACGTTTCTAGTTTAATATTTAAAGCTTTGTTTAGAACACTACTTTTTTCGTAACGACTTTGTTGTCATCTGAAGTTATTTTCACAAGCAATACTTGTTGTTCTGCTTTCAAATCGTTCAATGCTGTTGTGGTTGTATTGATGTTTGATTTTTCATAAATCAATCTTCCACGTACATCGTAGATTTTAACATTTTCCATCACCACTTTACCAGCATTGATATTTAATACGCTGTTGTCGTCTTTGTAAACAACAACCGAATTAGCATCAAATGTTGGTGTTGAAATGTTCAACGTTGAGTTGTTGTAAACTACATCAAATCTATCGCTAAACGTTCCTTGGTCTGAAGTGAATGTGTAAGCACTTGCTTTGATATCGTGTGTAATGTTAAGCAAGTTGTCTCTCAAATAAATGTTTTGGTCTCCTAAGAACAATCCATCCACATGGTCGATTGACAAAGTGTAACTTCCTGCAGTAGTTGCGTTGAAGTTCAATGGTACTTCATCTGTGTTAACAAATGGTGTTGGACGTGCTTGAATTACATAGTTCTCATTATCGATGATACTTGAAATTGTACTTCCAGGGTTAATCAATTTTCCGTCATAAGAATCATCAAATCCTAAAGTTGTTCCTTCTATATAACCTACCATCATTTGACTTAATGGTGTAGTATCTGTAGCTAGGTTCAACCAAATTCTGTGTTTCTCGGTCGTGGCTGTTTTAAAGAACTGACCTTGGTTGTTTCCAATACGCATAGCATTATTGAACACTACTATTGAACTTGCTGCTTTTTTCAA
>CALPKO020000196.1 GCA_943324165.2 Bdellovibrio sp. ZAP7
AAAGGTATATTGACCAGCCGAAAGTCCATTCAGATTTACTTTAAAAGCGTTGTTTGTTTTTAGTAAATCGTAATTTTTTGTTTGCTTATTTAATTTATTTGACACCGAAATTGTCAACCTGGCTTTGTCGTCAAATTCATAATTTTTGTTGAAATATTGTGCTGTAATTTCTATTTCATCACCGGAATTGTAAAAACTTTCATGACCCACAACCAATGATTTTTTTGAATTATTGGAACCCAAAAATTGAATTGTTTTGTCTAGGAAAATATCATATTTTTCAAAAGATTTATTGTCTACATGACTTTGTAAACGCCATTTCCAACTATTTTCACCAAAAAGATAAGCTGCTCTTTTTCCAGCATTTTCAGAAAATGCTAATAAAGGTGAATTGGTAGCAATATTTCTTATTCTGGATTTCAAAAGCACATTGTTGTTTCCGATAGAAGTAATTGTTCCAAAAGCATTTTGTAATGGTGGGAGTTGTTCAAATCCAATATTATCTAAAGCAAAAAGATTAAATTGAGGATTAAAATCTGCTAAATAATCTTCTTTCTGATTACTCATTTTAAAAGCAAAATTGGCTTGATTTTGGTTCAAAAAATTAAAATCTGTATTTATTCCTGTAACTGTTAAACTGTTAATTCCAGCGATTTTATTAGCATCATAAACACTTTTAAATTCAGATGTCGGTTGGTAAAAAATCAATATATTGTAATCCTGTAAAGAATTAATTTGATTTGGTTTAAGTATAGTTACTTTACGTTGTGCATTAGTTTCAATGGAGCGTTTTAATGCGCCTACATCGGGATGGTTTATGGCAGAAATTAAGGCAATATTTGTTTTTTGATCAATCACTTCAACAGCAAAATTTTTACTATTATTGTAAGTATTTTTTTCTGATTCACTTGAAGAAAGTGCTGCTTTGAAAATTTGTAAACCGACCCGATTAGCTGGAAGCAGAACATTCAAAATAACAGATTTATTTAAAGGAGAAAATGAAACTGTTTGTTTACTTAGAACATTATTGCCTTGAGAAATACTAAAATTAGCATTCACATTTTTCGTTCCAGCATAATTTAAAAAAACTTCAACTGGAAATTTATTTCCTTGAAAAGCGTATTTATTGACGTTAACTTGACTTATTTTTAGATCCAAAAAAGTGATGGTATCGCCAAGAATTAAAGGATAAATTTTATTATTTGAGTCAAAACTAAAAACATAATCGGCGCCAGATGTTTGGTTTCCATCGGTAATCAAAACTGTTGGAAAAATTTTGTTTTTATAAATACTTTTTAAGTTTTTTGCTACTTCATCAATGTTTGTTTGTTTTCCTTTAAAGTCAAATTTGTCGGAAAGTTTGAATTCACTGTCAAACTGATAGGTTTGAATTTCAAATTTTTCTTTTAAATCACTATTTGAAGTAAGTTTTTTAAATAAATCCAACGATTGCGCCTTTGCTTTTAAATCAATTATCGAACTTGAATTATCAATTACAATTGGCAATGGCGTTTTTTCAATTTCAAATGTATTTCGAGTTATTTTTGGATTTATCAATAATAACAAAATTCCAAAAATTGATAAAAATCGTAAAACTGCCAGTAATAAATTGACTTTGTTTTTGGATTTATTACCGTGAAAATATTGATAAAATGATAACCCAAAAGCAAAAATAAAACTTAGGAATATCAATAGGAATGTAGTTAAATTCATTTATTTTGTTTTCCAATTTAAAAATTGAAAGCTCATTTTTGTTAATTTGTAAATACTGAATCTGAAATCATAAATCGTTAATTTTTAATTTAAAATCCTAAGTAAGCATTCCGCCACAAACATTTAAAACTTGACCAGTTATATAACCGCTTAAATCAGATGCCAAAAACAAACAAGCATTGGCTACATCGTCCGTAGTTCCCCCTCGTTTTAAAGGAATTGAATCTGCCCAACCTTTAACCACTTCTTCATTTAATTTAGCTGTCATTTCCGTTTCTATAAATCCAGGAGCAATAACATTGCAACGAATATTTCTTGACCCTAATTCTAAGGCCACCGATTTTGAAAATCCAATAACTCCAGCTTTTGATGCCGCATAGTTGGTTTGACCCGCATTGCCTTTTACGCCAACAACGCTACTCATATTAATAATAGAGCCAGATCGTTGTTTTAAAAATGAACGTTGAATTGCTTTTGTCATGTTAAAAACAGATTTCAAATTCACATCGATAACTTTGTCAAAATCTTCCTCTGACATTCTCATCAACAAATTATCTTTTGTAATTCCGGCATTATTGATCAAAATATCAACGTTGCCAAACTCTGCCAAAACAGCATCCACAAAAGTTTGCGCCTCATTAAAGTCGGCTGCATTTGATTGATATCCTTTTGCTTTAATGCCAAGTTGATTTAATTCTTGCTCTAATGCCAGTGCTGATTCAACAGATGAGCTGTAAGTAAAAGCAATGTTTGCTCCATTTTTCGCAAAAATTTCAGCAATTCCTTTGCCTATTCCACGGCTTCCGCCCGTTATGATTGCTGTTTTTCCTTCAAGTAATTTCATAGGTAGCTGTTTATTGTTTTTTTATGGTCTTCCGAAAACTATCAGAAGTCATTAGCATGCCTTTTTAGGTGTTTATGACCAATTTTGAGTCATGCTGATTTCATAAGTTTACGTTTCAGCGTCAAATATAACAAATCCCAATTTAATTGAAATTACAAAATCATTTAAACTTTACTAAATTTTGAATGTCGTCAATTTATAATTACTTTCGCGATATGAGTGAGAATAATTATGATTTTAATAATATTTATACCAAATACGCTGTGTTTGTATATAATATTGCGCTTAATTATTTACAAAACACCGAAGATGCTAAAGAAATCACGCAGGATGTCTTTATTCAAGTTAACCAGTCGATAAAGAAATTTGAACATAATTCGACAATAAAAACTTGGATTTATCGAATTACCATTAATAAATGTCTGGATTTTATAAAATTTAAAAACAGTCAAAAACGTTGGTACATTTATGGAAAAAAATCTAGTGATGAAAAAGAAATATTGAATCATTCTAATTTTGATCATCCTGGAATCGCAATTGAAAACCAAGAAAATGCGGCCATTTTATTTCAAACAATCAATGAACTGAAAGACAATCAGAAAACTGCATTTTTACTTTCAAAAGTAGAAGAATTGAGTAATGCTGAAATTGCAGCTATAATGGAATTAAGCATTTCATCTGTTGAATCCTTGATTTTTAGAGCAAAAACCAATTTAAAAGAAAAATTATCAAAGAAATTTGAGATTTACCGCAAAAAATGAATATTTATTTCGTCTAAATTAATATGGAAAAAGAAAATTGGATTGAAGGCATTATTAACAGCGCCAACGGAATTGCAAAGGTAGTTCCTGAAGAAATGTTATTGTTTAATATTGAGCGAAGAATTAATTCACAAAAAACAATTTCAAATAACTGGATTATTGGAACAGCTGCAATTTTAGTTATTTTATTTACAATCAATATTGAAGCTTTTTTTATAAATTCTAAAAAATCAAATGATGCAGAAATGGTTGTATCATCTATTTCTAAAGACAATCAATTCTATTAAAATGGATAAAAATAAATTTTTAAAATATTTAGTTTTAGTGCTTTTTTTATTAAATGTGCTGACTATAAGTTCTTTATTTTTCTTTGAAAAGAATAACAACAATCGGAAAAATGAACATGCAAGACCAGAAAAGATAATTATCGATCAATTAAATTTTGACAAAACTCAGCAAGAACAGTATCGTAAATTAATTACTTGGCATAGAAATAGAATTGATACTTTCGAAAATCAAATTAAAAATAACAAACAACAATTATATGCTGAATTATCTAAAAATAATGTAGATTTACAAACGAAAGATAGCTTAATCAACAATTTAGCTTTATGTCAAAAATCGATTGAAATTACTCATTTTCAGCATTTTGAAGATATAAAAAAGATCTGTAAATCTAATCAAATTCAAGATTTTATTAATTTAACGGAAGAGTTATCCACTATTTTTTCTAAAAAACGTAAGCCAAATTAGATTATGAAATTCCAATCAATTTTATCGGCTATTGCTATTACTTTTTTGTTGATAAGTTGTAATAATAATGACGCAAATCAGTATAAAC
>CALPKO020000197.1 GCA_943324165.2 Bdellovibrio sp. ZAP7
ATAGGAAACCATGTATTGCTTAATATTTGCACCTAAGATAGGTGTTAGATATTGCAATCTTTGGTTTTTTAAACTTCCATTTGACTCATATTGTGCTGCATCCAAACCTCTTCTGTATGATAAACCACCCCATAGCTTTCCGAAATTCATATCACGGTAGGCCTTTAAGTTTAAGTCGATTGTTTTTTCTTTAGTTTGATCAACTAATTGAAACAAGAAAGATGGTTCAAATTGAATTGTTTCACTATCTCCAAAAACATAGCCTGCACTAAATAATAATTTTCTTAAATTATCCGATTCAACATCTGTATAAATCAACCTCTTGCTAGCTAAGGCATTTTTGACTGTAAAATGAGTGTAGAATTCTAAATAGTTATAAGAAGCTCCAATATCAACATTAAAATAAGATGCTTTTTGAATAATTCCATAAACTGCTGGGTCATATTGACCTGATTCTAAAAATTTAGTTTCATCCAAATCATTTTGTACAAATCCTGCACTCATTCCAAAAGACAATTGATTCAAATCTACTTCACTTCGAGAGAACATAATGTGATGTGCATAGGTTAATTTTACACCTTTTTGAGAATGATAACCATTTTTGTCATTAAACAAAACAATTCCTCCTCCAGATTGTTCACCAAGTTTGCCATTAAAACTCAATGTTTGCAAGGCAGGTGCATCTTCTTGACCAAACCATTGTTGACGTCCCGTTAATCTAATTTTGGCACAGTTTGCAGCCCCCGCCATAGATGGGTGTATAAGATAATAATTGTCTGATAAATAATCTGAATAAACTGCAATTCCTTCTTGAGAGAATGAAAATTGTGATATAAACAATACTAATAATACTAAATATCTTTTTTTAAAATTCATTGGTTAACGTTTTAATGTAAAATGTGCTTTAAATTCTTTATTGATTTGTTGTTCTTCATATTTAATCACGAACCAGTAATCGTCTGATATTGCTTGGCTTCCGTTGAAATTGCCATCCCAACCTTGTCCAGTTGTGCTGATTTGTTTCATGAATTTTCCGAACCGGTCAAATATATAAATTTTAGCGTTACTCTGCACAAATAAATTAGAAATATTCCAATAATCGTTAATTCCGTCTCCGTTTGGAGTGAAAAACTTTGGATAATTAACAATTTTTATTGAAAATGCTGCTGTTGTGTTGCACTCTTTCTTGTCTCTTGCATACACATTGTGGTCGCCACTTGGTACATTGGAAAAGATATTGCTATCCTGAAACGGACCATTATCTAATTGGTATTCAAAATCTCCGTTGATTGGATCTGCTGTGATTTCAATAGTTGCATTGTCGTCGAAATAGCCACTTAAAACGGTTGCGGTTACAGTTTTTGGTTGCAATGAAGAGGTTATTTTTGTCATGGCACTTCGCTTGCATCCAGTGGCGTTATCTGTAATTTCGACTGTGTAGGTAGTTGCTTTGTCTGCCTCATAAAAATCGTTTGTTCCCGCTGGTGCTGCGATGGCTACATTGTCTTCATACCATTGAAAATTGTATTGGCTTGCAGCTAGTCCAGTTTCCATTCTGAATTTTCTTTGGGTCACGTTGTTTTCATCAACACAAATAAATCCATCGGTTGCCAAAGTTGGCGCTGGAATCGCAACCACATTTATAGTCAGTGCATCAGTTAGCGTAGTTGTACAAACTGGTGAAAAATCATTGGTCGAAATACTCACCAATTGATAAGTGGTAGTGGTTTCTATAATTCCTGTAGTGATAATTGTTGCTGCGCCTGATGGACTCAAATTTAAAATTTGGTTTGCACCACCGTTGATGGTGTAGGTAACTTTTGCATTTGGCGTTCCGTTGAATATCAAATTGCTATCGGTTCCAGCACAAACCGTGGTGTTTGGCGTTTGCGATTGAATTGTTGCAAACGGTGCTGCTTTTACTAAAATTACTGCTTTGTTGCTTTTGATTTGTTTACAAGGCAAATTATTTATCAAACAAACATAATCACCGCTATTGGCGGTGTTCACATTTGTTAATTGTAATTCAAAATTAGTTTCACCAGATATATCTGTTCCATTAAATTGCCATTGATAAGTTACTGTTGGAATCGAAACACCCACACTCAAAGTGATGTCATCGCCGGTGCAATAAACATTCGATACTGGTTGGGTTATTACTTGTGGTGCTTGGTTAACAATCATTGCTGCAATCGGACTTGTCACCGAACATGTCCCGCTTTTTGCCTCGCAAGTATAATCGCCAGAATCGGTGGTTTGTGCATTTACAATCACTAAATTAATGGTGGTCGCCGTCGGATTTGTAGTTGGCAAATCAACTCCGTTTTTCTTCCATTGATAGGTTAAACCTGTTCCTGTGGTAGCTATGGATAAGTTGATGGTTGTGCCAGAACAAATCGTACTTCCTATTGGATCTTGCGTTACATTTGGCGCATCGTTTATTATTAATGATGCTGCAATTACTGAAGTTACTGTTTGTCCACAAACATCGGTTATGGTGCAGCTGTAATTGCCTGTATTAGCTGCTATTGATGGCACAGATATAGAACTGCTGTTGCTGTTGGCTACAATTGAGCTACCGTTTTTCCAAACATAAGTTAAGCCCGAACCTGTTGCAACCACACTCAACGTTGTGGCTGGATCACCAGAGCAAATTAATGTCGAAATTGGTGTTGGATCACTTATTGTAGGAAGCGCATTGATGCCGATTGTTACCGGTAAAATGTTAGTTAAATTTGTATTCAAACAAGTAGTTAAATTGTTTGTTATACTTACCAAAGTAAATGTTGTTGTAGAGGTCAAATTGTTTACCGTTGGAACGGAAACTGTTCCTGTTAAAGTTGGAACATTGTAAGTATTTGTTCCATCAGAATAAACAATAGTTGAATTTGGAGTCGCTATGAACTCTAAACTTGCTTTTGTTCCAGAACAAATCGATGCGTTTGCTGCAGAAAAACCTGTGACCACAGGCAAAGGATTTACCGTAACTGTTTTAATACTAGAAGTAACACTTGAACAAGTGGTTGCCACGCAAGTATAATCGCCACTATCGGTGGATTGTGCGTTGGTAATTATTAAATTATTGGTTAGAGCAGTTGGGTTTGAAGTAGACAAATCGGTTGTTCCTCTAAACCATTTGTAAGTGACACCAACTCCTGTTGCTATAACAGTCAAGTCGATATTTGCACCCGCACAAATTGGCGAAGTTCCTTGCGGTTGTAGTGGGTTAAAAACTGGTTTTGCTGTAACATTTACCGTTGCAATCGCAGAATCTACAAAAACGCCACACGCATCGGTAACCGTACAAGTATAGCTTTTCCCGTTATTGACTAACGTTGCAGGAACATTTAATGTACTTGCATTTCCTACCACAATATTTGTTTCATCTTTCCATTCGTAAGTCAAACTTGCACCAACTGCGGTTACGCTCAAAACGGCGTCTACAGCACCTTCACAGATTGTTGTTGTTGACTGTGGTTGAGCGGTAATAACTGGAAATGTACTGATTTGAATCAAAACAGTGGGTGTCAAAACAGTTGAAGTACAAGCTAAAGCATCATTGGTAGTTATACTTACCAAAGAAAACGTGGTTGCTACAGTTAAATTATTTGGCGTAGGAATCGAAACTGTTCCTGAAGGTCCTATTAACACAGAAGGGAAAACCGTAGTTCCATCGGTGAAAACTACATTGCAATTTGGTGTTCCTTCAAATGTTAAACTGCCTTTTGTACTAGTACAAACATAATCAGTTGTCGTAGTGAAATTGGTGATGGTTGGGAGAGGATTTACAATCACCGTGGCAGTAACTGCTCCTGCTGTAAATGTTTTTGTACATGCAATTGCACCAGAATTATCAGTTATACTTATCAATTCATAAATCGCATTTGTTGTCAAAGCGCCAGTTGGAATTAAAACTTCGCCTACTGCATCTAATGTGGCTGAAATAGGCGTACCATTATTGATTTTGTAGTTGACTGTCGCGCCAGGATTTCCAATAATTTTGATGCTTGTACTTGCATTATAACAAATTGCATTTGGTGTTAAGAATGAGGCGGAAGGCTCACCAACCGAAATGCTTAAAGTCGAAGTGCTTGATGGTACAATAGTTTGTGCACAATCTGGTGTTGTACTACCTTTTACACCAGTTAATAGAT
>CALPKO020000198.1 GCA_943324165.2 Bdellovibrio sp. ZAP7
AAAGTACGATTGTAAAAGGTTCAATTTCATGCAGATTTATAGTTTTCCATTTATCAATTGGTGAATCTACGGAAATAATATCCAACAAAATCAATCCTCTGCTTTTTCGGTAGGATGGTTTTAATTGATGTTTTTCTGCTGCTCCGTTTAATAAAACAGCAACATTTGCCTCGTCTGTAACAGCGTACCAAGTTCCTCCAGCTTTTGCATCTTTGGGAAAAAAAATATTCTTGTTGTTAATGGAATATTTTTTTGGTGCAATAGCAGTAGGTCTTAAAATTTTTTCGTCGCGATTAGATGTCAAAATTACTTTGCCATCAGTAAATATAAAACTTACTGTGCACATTGATTTCGGTATTCTATAGTTGAGCGTGCCACTCCAAAATTGACATTAACTTTAATAAAGTCAGACTGCAAAAGCGGTACTTTTATGAGTGCTTGATGATGAATGCAATGCTCAAGGTTGTACAATAATTCTCGATTGTAATTGCTTTCTATCAACAATTCTTCACCATCTACAAGCTGTTGCAAATACAAATTTTTATTTTCTTTATCTAAATTAAGTACAATTTCTTGAATAGATTTTGCAGCAAATTCAGGGTCTGTTTGTATTAAACTATCGCGTTTACGGAGATCATAATTAACAATTCCACTTTCGTATTGATTGTTCAAACACTGAAACATTTCTATGATATGGCGGGTATGTTCTCCAATTGTGGCGTTGCTTAAGCCATAGCAAGGAGAGGAATAATCATCTTTGGACAACTGCTTTAGCATTTCAGATAGTTCGCTTAGCGCATTATTTATAGAAGTAATTAACATAAAATATAATTTTTATCTATTAACGAACCTGTAATTGTGTTAGATTTTCAGTTTTAGTGAATCTGAAATTTTGTTTCTTTTTCTTTATAAATTTAGTTTACACAACAAAGAAACGTATTAATTGCCAAAATAAAAAGTGTGCAAATATCATTTTTAAAACAAATCTTAAAAAAAATAGAGATATGAAAAAATAACGCTGGTTGCCATTCCTAGGCGGAGAAGTTCGCCAGTTATTGTCAAAATTATTTTGGAAGGAATCAATGCGACAATTCCATCGCCATTTCTTCCGTAATCTTCAATTCCTGATGTAGAAAAAATTTATTCTTTTTGTTCAGCTACATTAAATTTGAAGTAAAGGGTTTATATTGAAGTTACTACTGTGGTTAGTTTTATTACTCAAAGAATGATTGAATTTTTAAATTAATATTTATTTGTTGTTTTTTCAATTGTTTTCTGCTTTTTTCTTTGATTTGTTATTATCTACACGCCTTCTTTTAAGTTTGTTTTTAAATAAGGCATTGTAAAATAGGAACAATTTTTCAACTGCAATTTAAAAATTGGTAGTTCAATTTTTACTTTTTTGCTGCTATAGCACAGGAAGATCATCCTCAATAATTAGGTTTGCAGTGAGCAAGATTTTTCAATAATAAATCTTCATTGGCTCGAATTGAAAATTCGGAAGCTGTTCCTTCATAATTTGCTGCTAAGGTTGATTTTCTTTTTAATGCTTTTTTTGAACGAAGCAGGCAACAGGTTCATCCTTGAATGGTAATTTTGTTTTCTAAATTAAATTGGGTCGCTCTTTTCGTTGACTTTTATCCAAAAGTCGAAACTGATAATGCAACAAACATTACAACTAATAAAAGACGTAATTTTATATTTGTTGACTATTAAATTGTATTAAGTTTATGGTCCGGGGTGTAAAGTAGCTGTTAAAATAGTTTTGTAAGCTGGCTGTCAAATGTGTTATTGTTATTTATTAGAATTAATCCTTAGTTTTTTCGATTATTTTTTAACTGATAAGACTTTGAACATATATTTTTTCTTGACTAAATTAGCGACATTTGCAAAATGAATTGGAAATCATATATCAAAAGTTATCAATCTTATCTTAAAATTGAAAGAGGACTATCTAGTAACACGGTGGTAAACTATACTTTTGATATAGAAAAACTGTATGAATTTTTAAAACAAAACCAAATAGAAGTTAGTCCAATCGATATTTCAGAGGAAACATTACAACAGTTTATATATACAGTTTCCAAAGATTTAAATGCAAGGTCTCAGAGTAGAATAATTTCAGGATTAAAGAGTTTTTTTAATTATTTAATTTTCGAAGATTTCCGAAATGATAACCCATTAATATTGATTGAGTCTCCAAAAATTGGACGTAAACTTCCGGATTTTCTATCACTTGAAGATGTTGACAATCTCATAGCTGCCATCAGTTTAGAAACTATCGAAGGAGAGCGAAATCGAGCTATGTTAGAAACGCTGTATGCCTGTGGACTAAGGGTTTCCGAATTAGTTGAATTGAAAATTTCAGATTTATATTTTGATGAAGGATTTATAAAAGTAACTGGAAAGGGTAATAAAGAAAGGTTCGTTCCTATCGAAAAACACACTATGAAAATCATTAATTTATACAAAAACCACAACAGAAATTTTTTATCAATTCAAAAAGGTCATGAGGATACCTTATTTTTAAATCGACGTGGCAAGAAGTTAACGCGCGCCATGATTTTTACAATTATAAAAGAATTGGCAATTAAAATTAGCTTAAACAAAACAATAAGTCCGCATACTTTTCGACATTCTTTTGCCTCACATTTATTAGAAAATGGAGCAGATTTGAGAGCAATTCAAACAATGTTAGGACATGAATCTATTACTACAACCGAAATTTACCTTCATTTAGACAAATCAAAACTGTCGCAAATCATCAATAATTTTCATCCAAGAAAGTAGTTTTTTTTAATATTTTGTTTATTTTTGTTTAAAACACTGAGCCATCATGAATTTTCTTGAAACCTTTGATAAAATAGTTTTGTAATGAAATTAGATAAGGCACCTAATTTATTAAATCAGGAAGAGAAAATTGATTTCTATAATAAGCTTTTATCTCAAATTCCAGATTTAATCTTTCAAATGACAATTTCGTCTAGCGGAAAAATTAATTTTCCGTACCTTAGTGAATCTGTGATTGAACATTTTGAATTAACCGAAGATGAAATCGAAAAAGAAACTTTAAGTATTATTGCAGACAAAATTTTACCAGAAGATTATTTGAACTTTATGCTTTCACTTGAGTCTTCAATGGAAAATCTTCATATTTGGCGACATGAATTTAGATGTGATTTGCCAATGAAAGGCATTCGATATTTTCGCGTTAGAGCAACTGTAGAAAAAAGCTTAGATAATGGTTTTGTGTTATATGGACGAGTAAATGACAACACCGAAAACCGGATTCAAGCCTTAAAATTAAAAATTTCTGAAGAACGTTATCAATTTGCATTACAAGCTTCATCGGAAGGTATTTGGGATTTAGATGTCAAAACTAACAGTGTATTTTTTTCTTCACAGTCAATGAAAATGTTGAATTTTGAAGAAAAAGACACTATTTTATCTATTGATGTATGGGATAATCGCATTCATCCTGACGATATTTTGAAATACCAAAAGGACATAGAACTTCATTTAGAAAACAAGACGCCATATTACAAAAATTTGCAGCGCGTACGCACCAAAACTAACGATTATAAATGGGTTTTGAGCCGTGGTAAAATTATTGAAAAAGATGAAGAGGGTAATCCTCTGCGTGTTATTGGAACGCATACCGACATTTCTATTCAGATTGAAAAAGAGCAAGAACTTAAACGGACTCTTGAAATTCTAAGTGAACAAAATAAGCGATTGCTCAACTTTGCTCATATTGTTTCACACAATTTGCGTTCGCATGCTGGAAATTTCAAAATGCTATTAGACATAATTGAAACAGAAGATAATCCAGAAATAATTCAAGAAACGCTAATGCATATCCGAACAAATTCGGACGATTTGAATGAAACAATTGAAAATTTGAAACAATTGGTAGATATTCAATCTGATTTAAAACCAATGAAAGAGCATTTAAATTTATCTCAATACCTCAAGAAAATGATTATTTTATTGGGTGAAGAGTTTACAAGGCACAATGTCGATTTTAGTGTTAATATACCAGAAAATGTTACTGTTTATTTTAACCCTGCCTATTTAGAAAGTGTTTTGCTGAATTTTTCTACTAACGCAGTTAAATATTCACATCCGAAAAAAACACCGAAAAT
>CALPKO020000199.1 GCA_943324165.2 Bdellovibrio sp. ZAP7
GAATGCAGCAATTTCAATTTCTCTTTGGTCGGATTTGTTGGCGTCAAGTTCTTTCATCAAGTCATCTTGAGCAGCCATTTTATTGAAATTGAACAATAAAACGGTTAATAGTAAGCATTTAAAAATTTTCATTGTTAGTTAATTGGGTTTAAATTATTTTAAAATTACACATTGGTCTAATTTGAGTTCACCCATCAAGTCATCGAATCCTGTGAATCGCCCTTTGATGGTTATTTTTGTTCCTTTTTGTAAATTATTGTCAATTTTTAAAAATTGGCATATCGAAGTTTCATCAAGAACAACTAAATTTTCTTTAACATTTATATCTGTAATTGTTCCTGAAATTGCTATCGCCTTGTTTAAATATTTCTTTGTTGCTATCGCATCATTTGATGTAAATTCTTTTGAAAAAGCTAAAGTTGTTACATTAAAATCAGCTTTTTCTGTTTCAATATTTCTACCTCCTGCATTCATGACATACCAATAAATTCCTCCAATTGCGGAAATCATGAAAAGTGCAATTATTATTATTTTTTTATATTTTTTACTCATTATGATTGTTTCTTTTGATGATATACTAGCAACTCTGCTATTCAAAGGTAATAATTTCAGGTCAAATTTAAATTCATTTTTGAGACATTTGATTCTAAAGTTTTTTTATTTGGTAAATGGTTAGCATTTGCTCGAAAAAAAGGGGGATTTAAAGGACATATTGCCAAAAAAAAGAAATATTAAATACAAAAAATTGCTAAGTAGATTTATTAAAATAAATTATACAGCAAAATTTCAAATTCTAATACTATCTTTACACGAGAATTAAGGTTGCAATTTTATTGAAAATTGCATTAAAAGGGAATTTAGTGAAAAACTACAAATTGACGATCAATTACAATCTGATATTTTGAATTTAAATCTAAAGCTGTTCCCGCAACTGTAAGCTAAAAAGCTTGTTGTTATCTACACGTCACTGTTGGAAATTTAGAAGGTAGAATTTAGAATTTAAAAATTCAAAAATCTGAAATCTAAACTCACAATGGGAAGACAAACAACAAGACGCAAGCCAGGAGACCTGCCTTTTTTCTTAATCAATATCGGGTCTTCGGGAAAAAAGATTCAGAGAAAAAATGACTTTAAAAAATCGGTTTTTGTTTTGCGTGTTTTTGATGTGCCAATCCATTTTGGCGCAAAATAGTGGCGCAATAAATTTAAATGAAGTTATAATCAGTGATGCTCAACTTAACAATTTTTCAAATGCACAATCGGTTTTGGCACTTAATGATTCTATAATTCAGAAAAATCAACCTTCGCTAACTTCCATTTTAAATTACAACTCTTTTATTTATTTCAAAGAAAATGGCTTTGGAATGGTTGCCTCGCCATCTTTCAGAGGAACAACGGCGCAACAGACCGCCGTGATTTGGAACGGCATCAACATCAATTCTCAACTGAATGGACAAACAGATTTTAATACCATTTATACCCGAAATTTCAATTCAATTGCGATTCGTTCTGGTGGTGGCAGCGTTATTTACGGAAGTAGTGCTGTGGGCGGAACGATTCATTTGAACAATGTGATAGCGTACAAAAAACAAATTCAAAACGAAATTCTTTTGAACTACGGCAGTTTCAACACCTTAGATTTGAATTACAAATTGAAATTTGGCACCGAAAAACTAAGTGCTTTTTTTGGATTTTCAAGATTTAGTTCTGAGAATGATTATCAATACATCGGAACGAAACTTAAAAATCAAAACGGGGCATTTCATAATAATTCCGTTGATTTTAACTTTGGCTATAAAATTAATTCCAACAATTACGTTCAGTTTTACAATCAAGTTTTTGATGGATCCAAGGATTTTTCAGGAACTTTAGCAGCCGTTTCTAAATCGAAATATACCGATTTTAATACCCGAAATCTGTTGGAGTGGACAAATCGAAATGAACATTTTACTTCTAAAGTAAAAATGGCTTTTTTGACCGAACTGTACCATTATTTTGAAAATAAAAACACCAAAAATTATAGTTCCGGAAAGTCGGAAACGTTTATTTCAAAATACGATTTGAATTTTAAAATCAATTCTAAAATGAATTTAAATAGCATTTTGGAATTCAACCAAACCAAAGGTTTTGGCTCCGATATTGAAAACGTTAAAAGGAATATCTATAGTTCGGTTTTGCTTTTTAAACACCAACTTTCTTCCCGTTTTCAATATGAATTGAGTTTTAGAAAAGAAATGACTGCTAACTATAAAAGTCCGTTTTTGTATTCATTTGGTGCTAAGTACGTGGTAACTAAAAATTATTTGCTTCGCGCAAATGCTTCGCGCAATTTTAGAATTCCAACGTTGAACGATTTGTATTGGGTTGGTGCTGGAAACAAAAATCTAAAGCCAGAAAACGCCAATCAATTTGAAATTGGGCAAGAAGTTAAGTTCAAAAATGTATCGATTTCAAACTCCGTTTACATCATTTATTTAAAAGATATGATTCAATGGACACCAATAAACGGCAGTTTTTGGACGCCAAATAACATCAAAAATGTAACTTCTAAAGGATTGGAAACCAATTTGAATTGGAAAAAAAATTACCAACTGCACAGCATAGAATTAAATGCGAATTATGCCTATACCATTTCGGAAGATAATGTAACGAAGCAACAATTAATTTACGTTCCCTATCATAAATTCAATGCTTCCATTTGTTATGGATTTAAAAATGCCAGTATCAATGCACAGTTTTTATACAACGGCAAAGTTTTTACCACTTCAGATAATGCGTACGAATTGAATGCATATAAAGTTGCCAATGTAGGTTTTGATTACCTTATCAATAAGAACAACAACATTAAACTCGGATGCAATATCCGTAATATTTTTAACGAAAATTACCAAAGTGTTGCAAGTCGGCCAATGCCTGGAAGAAATTATAATCTCAATTTAACCTTTAAATTTTAAAACAATGCATTTCAAAAAAACAATTTTATTAGCTTTTTCTGGCTTAATTTTATTTTCCTCTTGTGACAACAATGAACCAAAAATCAATACACCACTTGGCGCATACGATAATGGTATTTTAATACTAAACCAAGGGGCTTTTCTTGGTGGAAATGCAAGTGTTTCTTTCCTTTCAAATGATTTTTCTACCTCTGAAAATAATATTTTCTCGACAATCAACCCGAGTTTAACTTTAGGCGATACCGCACAAGACATCGGGTTTTATAACGATTTGGCTTTTATTGTTTTGAATGTTTCTAACAAAATTGAGGTGGTCAATCGGTATTCCTTCAAGCATGTCGCCTCGATAACAACTGGTTTGAACAACCCTCGTTATATCGCTTTTTGCAATGGAAAAGGTTATGTAACCAACTGGGGAGATGGCACCAATACAACCGATGATTTTGTAGCTGTTTTAAACTTAGAAAATTACACCGTTTCTTCAACAATTTCAGTGGTTGAAGGACCAGAAAAAATGGTTGTAAAAGACCAAAATATTTATGTTGCACACATTGGTGGTTTTGGATATGGAAATTCCATTTCGGTTATCAATGCCACGTTAAACACGGTATCAAAATCGATAAATGTTGGTGATGTACCAAATTCAATGCGCATTGACAATAGCAATCTCTATGTTTTGTGTGGTGGAAAACCAAGTTATGCCGATGCTGAAACAAGTGGAGCAATTGTAAAAATTAATCTTTTAGACAATACTGTTTCTTCTACAATAGTCTTTTCAGACTTAAAACATCCAGCAAATTTGAATATTTACGAAAACCAAGTTTTTTATAGTATTGGCAATCAAATTTTCAAAACAGAATTAAGTTCGACTGCGTTACCAACCTCTCCACTTTTAACAATAAATGCTGGGGCAACAACTAGTTTATACAATTTTGAAGTGAAAAATAATGCCCTATTTGCTGCTGATGCACTTGATTATAACTCTAATGGAAAAGTATACGTTTATGGCTTAGATGCTCAATTGCAAAAAACTTTTAGTGTTGGAATTGCACCATGTGGATTTTATTTTAATTAGATGTTTTAGAAATTGGATAGAATTTACTAATTGAGTGCAATTAGTTTTTGAAAACCTAAATTTCAACTTAAACGCTTCCGTCAGTTCGAGTGATTTTGCGCAATGCAATGAA
>CALPKO020000200.1 GCA_943324165.2 Bdellovibrio sp. ZAP7
CCCTATTATTGGAAAAAGACACAGATTTAGTTGCGTTGGCTCAGACAGGGACAGGGAAAACGGCAGCTTTTGGTTTTCCAGTTATTCAGAAAATTGATGCCAATAATAGAAATACGCAGGCGTTAATTTTATCTCCAACCCGCGAATTGTGTTTGCAGATTACCAACGAAATTAAAAACTACTCAAAATACGAAAAAGGTATTAATGTTGTAGCCATTTACGGAGGAGCTAGCATCACAGATCAAGCAAGGGACATTAAAAGAGGAGCGCAAATTATTGTAGCAACTCCAGGTAGAATGCAAGACATGATTAATAGAGGATTGGTAAATATCTCTCAAATCAACTATTGTATTCTAGACGAAGCAGACGAAATGTTGAACATGGGTTTCTATGAAGACATCGTAAACATTTTATCTACAACACCAGACGACAAAAACACATGGTTGTTTTCTGCAACTATGCCAGCTGAAGTAGCTCGCATTGGAAAACAATTTATGACTGATCCAGTTGAAATTACAGTTGGAACAAAAAATTCTGGTTCAGCGACAGTTTCTCACGAATTTTATTTGGTGAATGCACGTGACCGTTACGAAGCTTTGAAAAGATTAGCAGATGCTAATCCGGATATTTTCTCAGTAGTTTTTTGCCGTACCAAACGCGATACGCAACAAGTGGCTGAAAAATTAATTGAAGATGGTTATAGCGCTGCTGCTTTGCACGGCGATTTAAGTCAGGCGCAAAGAGATTCAGTGATGAAATCTTTCCGTGGACGTCAAATTCAAATGTTGGTTGCAACCGATGTTGCAGCGCGTGGAATTGACGTTGATAACATTACTCACGTAGTAAATTATCAATTGCCAGACGAAATAGAAACTTACAATCACCGTTCAGGAAGAACTGGCCGTGCAGGAAAATTAGGAACTTCTATAGTTATTGTAACTAAAAGTGAAATTCGTAAAATTTCTTCAATTGAAAGAATCATCAAACAAAAATTTGAAGAAAAAACCATTCCTTCAGGTATAGAGATTTGCGAAATTCAATTGTTGCATTTGGCTAATAAAATTAAAGATACCGAAGTTGATCACGAAATTGACAACTACCTTCCAGCCATCAACAATGTGTTGGAGAGTTTATCAAAAGAGGAATTGATTAAGAAAATGGTTTCTGTTGAGTTCAATCGTTTTATCAATTATTACAAAAAGACCAGGGATTTGTCTAACCAATCTTCTGGAAGTGAAAGACGTGAACGTGGAGATGACCGTGAACCAAGAGAAAACAACAATGGTGGAGCAGTTCGCTATTTTGTAAACATTGGTTCTAGAGACAATTTCGATTGGATGACTTTGAAAGATTATTTGAAAGAAACTTTAGATTTAGGTCGTGACGATGTGTACAAAGTTGACGTAAAAGAAGGATTTTCATTCTTTAATACTGACCCAGAGCATACTGATAAAGTGATGGATATTTTGAATAATATTCAGTTGGAAGGAAGAAGAATCAACGTAGAAATTTCTAAAAATGATGGTGGCGGAAGACGTGACCATAATGGCAGAAGTTCTGGTGGATTTGGTAGCGGAAGAAGTGCTGGAGGCGGAGGTTTCCGTTCAGACAGAAGTTCTGGTGGTGGTTTTGGCGGAAGAAGTTCAGCTCCGAGAATAGGTGGATTTAGAAGCGACAGGAACGCAGCGCCGAGAGAAGGTGGATTTGGAGGAAGAAGCGAAAGCAGAAGTTCATCAGCACCAAGAAGAGAAGGTTTTATACCAAGAAACGAAGGGACTTCTGAAAGAGCACCTCGTCGTTCTGAAAGTTTTGGTGATGCACCTAGACCAAGAAGACCAAGAAAAGATTAATTTTTTATATTTCAATCTAAAATCCCAAATGTCAATTTTTGATGTTTGGGATTTTTTTTTGGCATTGGGTTTTGGGTTTTGTGTTGAGAATTATTTAGATATTTGGGAAAATAAAAAAGTGCTTAATTACAATTTTAAGCAGTGCTTAACGTTCAGTAAAGCCAAGAGACGTTTGTGGAGCATTTCAGAGAAAAACTTTGCAGAGCGAGGCTTCCTATATGATGATTAATTAGTCTGGAGTTGAATTTTTTATTGTGCAGATTTGATATTCTTTTTTAGAGATTGCAATCATTGGTTCAAAAGTGCTGATTTTGTGCATGCTGTTAATTCAAGAAAAGACATACCTTAAACCATAAACCCAATTCAATTATTAGTAAAGATAATCTAATTTTCCTTATTTTCAAATTAAATCTAAATCCATCATCGCAAAATTTTATATTTGTAGCCTAAACATTTAAAATGGAACTCAAACTCTCAAAACCAATTTGCTTTTTTGACCTCGAAACCACTGGAATCGATATTGGAACAGACAGAATTGTAGAAATTTCAATATTCAAAGTTTATCCAAACGGAAATAAAGAAAGTAAAACTTGGTTGGTCAATCCAACGATTCCTATTCCTTATGAAACTACTTTAGTGCACGGCATAACGAATGAAAAAGTGGCAAATGAGCCTACTTTTAACCAAGTGGCGGCGCAAGTTTACAACATGATAAAAGACAGTGATTTGGCTGGTTTTAATTCAGACAGATTTGATATTCCACTTTTGGCCGAAGAATTGCTTCGTGCTGGAGTAGATTTCGATATGAAAAACAGGGTTTCAATCGATATTCAAACCATCTTCCACAAAATGGAAGAACGCACACTATCGGCAGCTTTTAAATTTTATACCGGAAATTCACTTGAGAACGCACATTCAGCAGAAGCAGACACAATGGCAACCTACGAAATCCTTAAAGCACAATTGGACCGATATCCCGATTTGCAAAACGATATGAAAGTACTATCAGCATTCACAACCCGTAAAAAAAATGCTGATTTTGCAGGAATGATCGTTTTTGATAATGACAATCAAGAAGTGTTTGGCTTCGGAAAACACAAAGGTGTGAAAGTAGAAAAAGTTTTAGAAACAGAACCTGGATACTACAGTTGGATACAAAATGCTAATTTTCCGCTTTATACGAAGAAAGTTTTAACTGCGATTAAATTAAGAAAACTGAATACGAAATAGTGAGCAGTGGTCAGTTTTTTAGTGTTCAGTTTGTAGTCGGAAAAAATAGCAATAAAAAATCAAAATCGAACACTGAATACTAAAAAATCTGAACACTGTACACTAAAAACTGAGAAAAAATACTAAGAAAAAATGAAAATAATCTGCATAGGAAGAAATTACACCAATCACATCGAAGAGCTCCAAAACGAAAGACCTTCGGAACCTGTTGTCTTTTTAAAACCAGATTCTGCGGTGGTTTTGAAGCAACATCCATTTGTGATTCCTGCATTTTCAAATGAAATTCATCACGAAATTGAAGTGATTGTAAAAATAAGCAAAGTCGGAAAATACGTCGATGCTAAATTCGCACACAAATATTACGACGAAATAAGTGTAGGAGTAGATTTCACGGCAAGAGATGTGCAAGACGAGCTTAAATCTAAAGGATTGCCATGGGAAAAAGCCAAAGCTTTTGATGGCTCAGCAGTAATTGGAGATTTTTTGCCAAAAACACAATTTGAATCATTAGAAAATATTACATTTGAATTAACCAATAACTCAAAAACAGTTCAACTCGGAAATACCTCTTTTATGCTCTGGAAAATCGACGAATTAATCGCATATATTTCACAATTTTTCACACTAAAAATAGGTGATATTGTCTTTACAGGTACTCCAGAAGGTGTCGCTAAAGTAAATCCAAACGACGTTTTAGAAGGTTTTTTGAACGGAATAAAACTATTTAGAATACAAATAAAATAATGGCACTACACTATAATTTAGCAAAAGTTTACGCAATTTCTGAAAACGATGATGATTTTGTACTTCAAATCGCCTTGCTTTTCGTTTCCGAAATTCCGTTAGATTTGATTCAAGTAAAGGAAGGAATTAACATCAAAGACTATAAATTAGCCTACAGCTATGCACATAAAATCAAGCCTACTATCGATTTGTTAGGCATGAGCGTTGCATTTGAAGAAATTCTTTGCATCGAAGACTGGACCAAAAAAGAAGGAAAAAGAAGTGAAATAAAAGAAACTTACAAAGATCTAGAATCACGTATCGAAAA
>CALPKO020000201.1 GCA_943324165.2 Bdellovibrio sp. ZAP7
AGGTGTTTTCCAAACAATATTGGCATTAAACGCATTAATTTATAACTCATTAGGAAAAACTAATATTGCTTTTAAAATTTCAATCATTCCAAATGCACTCTATATTGTTGCATTTACAATCGGTGTAAATTATGGTATTATTGGAGTAGCTTACAGTTTTTTGTTGGCTAATATATTGCTTTTTATACCTCTTTATAAAAATGCAATTAGTTTATTGAATATTACATTGATAGAGGTTTTCAAGGTTTTAAAAGGGATAATAATTGCTTCATTTGCAATGACGGCTTTACTATTGACATTAAATTATTATTTAAATATATCTTTAACGATAGATTTGCTTTTAAAATTAATTTTAGGTGGAATTACCTATTGTTTATTTATATATCTTTTTGAAAATGAACTCATTTCAATTTTGAAAAATAAGATTAAAAATTTTATGCCAATAAGAAATAAATAATCTGCGGTACTAGGAATTTCTACTATACCAAAAGTTTAGAGCTATATTATTTTAAACTACCTGAAAAATTATTGATCAAATACTTCTTTGTGATCATCTTCTACTACAATTTCATTATCTCTTTCAGTTTAGTATCTAGTTGTTTTGCAAAAAATACCGCGCCAAATTTTGTGAAGTGTCTTGTATCATGACTTAAGAACTTTCCGGTAGGACTAAAAACCAACACCTTGCCATTCGAATCTGCAACTAATTTAAGAAGATCAATATACCTTTTATCCCATATTTTTTTAAAATTTAAGTCTTTCTCCACAACACCAATCTTCATCGAAGTTCTGTATTCTAAATAATTTTCTATTTTTTTGTTGTAATGAATTCCATTGCTGTTTCCAAAGTCTTTTATACCAACAATCCATAATTTATTTGGATCAATGTTATACCTCGAAACCGATTTTTTTGTGGGACAATCACTTCCGAAAAAGATAAAGTTTGCTTCATTAATTCTAGTTTTAAATTCAGTAGCAGATTTTACAACTGTGTCGGAATATCGTACCTCGATAGCGTCTTTAAATGATGATTCCTTTAAAACGTTTGAAAAATCACGACCAAAGCTATTTCCGATAACCAAAACTTTAATTTTTTTCGGTTTTGTGCCAATTTGTTGATCATTGTTAGAAAAAGGTTTGTCTAAAGCTCTGATGTCTACATTGTACTTGTTATTTATGTTTCCTTCAATTCCAAAAAAGTTTAAACCAGATGAATGATTCGATTTAGTGATGCCAAGTTCAGGAACATCTCTAATTATGCCACCAACAACGTAAACATAAAAAGAACTTCCAATAATAATTAAAAAAGAAAAACACACGATCGAAAACAAATTCTTGGTCTTTACTAATGTTCTATTACGGAAATAATTTTCTATACCAAAATAGGACAAGATTGATAATAATAATACAATTATAATAAGCATAATTGCGTATTTTAAAGTAATCACTTCAATTACAAAGTAGCGTGCAAAGGCAAACACAATTTGATGCCACATATAAACACTGAAACTGATCTTACCAATACCTGTTAAAACTTTATTTGCAATTAATGATTTATAAAAAGAACTACTGTTAAAGTGTAAACCACCTAATACTAAAATACCTGCAGTTATTATTGTAACCGAAAAAACTTTAATATCATTGCTATTTATAAAATTGAAAAACAATAAGAAAACTAAAATTGAAAGCAATAAATATAAAATATATTGGCTTTTTGTATAATTAATAACATTATTCCTTTTGCTGAAATATATTGCACATACTCCACCAATTGATAATTCAAAAAATCTATATTGTAACAAATAGAATTTTGAAGAAGCATCTGTCGATAAAAAAAACGCCGTTAGTGATAAAACGCTTAAAAACAGCAATAGTGGGAGTATAAATGTCTTTTTATCGCCTTTTAAAAAGAAAAAAATTAATGGATAAAGCATATAGAATTGTTCTTCTATCCCTAGACTCCATGTATGCATCAGTGGTTTATAATCATTTTTAACAGCCCAATAATCGGCACTTGTAATTTTCATTAAAATATTATTGGCTGAAAAATTAGAAGCAAAAACGGATTGACATAAGTTTTCTAAATCATCCGGCAGCATGAATATTAACCCTAATATAAATGCAATTGCAGTTGTAAATAAAACCAACGGAAATATTCTTCTTATCCTTCTCTCATAGAATTTAAGTATGGAAAACTTATTTTCCTCCACTTCATTATAGACTAAGCCCGTGATTAAGTAACCACTTATTACAAAAAAAACATCAACACCAAGGTATCCATTCGCTAAATATCCTAAATGAAAAAGGATTACTGGAATTATAGCAATTGCGCGAAGTCCATCAATATCTTTTCTGTAAATTTTCATCTTTATTGCTTGTAATTACTACTTGTTAAAATTTTAAAACTATAAAATTGCTGTTATGATAAAATTAAACTTTCATTTCAATTCTTTATTGTTTTCTAACTTTTATAAATTTACCAGCAAAACAAATAAATCCATTTTATTTAAATTTGGCCGATATAAAAATTTTAAAAAAATCAAATATACAAATATTTTAATGTCTATGTTAAAATAAAAAAACTTCATTATATTTGTAAAAATCAATAAATCATTGCTTTTACAAGAGTTGCAATGAAATTAATTTTGTTATGTCGCATCTTTACAAATTAATTTAATAAGCTTGTTTTTTTTGTACATACAGCTTTTAGTTTAACATTATCTTTTTTTATAAAATAGCATAAATAAATTTATAACAGCTGCTAAAAATTACTTTCTAAATGGATATTATCTTTGTTTTTATAATTTTAATTTTAGGAATAATTTTTCTTTATAATTTCAAAAGTGAAATATCAGAAAATAATTTTAAGGTGTTAAAATATTTGTTCTTATACCATTTACTTTTTGGATTTTATTTTTCTTTTTTCATCGAAGCTGGAGATGCCGTGAATTATTGGAAGGAAGCAAAAGCACTAGATTATGATAGTTTCTTAAATTCAATTAAAAATGGTCAAGGAACTGCATTTATGAATGCAGTAAATTATTACCCAGCTAATGTTTTAAATTTATCTTACCTATCTGGCACACTTTTGTTCACCCTTATTGGATTTATAGGATTGACTTATTTCTACATAAACGCTATAAAATTAGTACCAAATAACCCCCAATTTTTAGGAATAAATTTATTTCCATTACTTTTTTTTCTGCCAAACCTTCATTTTTGGAGTTGTAGTATCGGTAAAGATACACTTATGTTTACGTGCATTGCTTTTGTGATGCATGGTTTATTAAAACCATTAAAAAGACTACCTCTTTTAATATTAGCCCTGACTTTAACTTTTTTTATTCGACCACACATTACATTATTTCTTCTTCTTGCTTTCGGCATTGCTTATTTTTCAGGGAAAGATATCTCTTTTCTTAAACGCATTTTATTTTTTATCGTATTAATTGGTTTCGCAATTATTATTTTGCCAATAGTGCTGAAATTTACAAAGATTGAAGAAGCATCTTTAAGTAGTTTTGATAAATTTTCAGTTTCAAAAGCTACCGTTTTAAGTCGGGCCACAACCAATTCGGCACTTAATATATCCTCTTACCCATTTCCGTTAAAAATATTTACCTTTCTTTTTAGACCCTTTCTTTTTGATGTAAACAGTATTCCTTCTTTACTTTCGGCTATTGAGAATTTTATTTTATTGATACTTTCAATATCAATTTTCAGAAATAAACCAATTTCCTCTTTTAAAAACGCACCCTTTGTCATCCAAGGAGTAGTTTACTTTTTAATTATTGGAACATTGGCTTTTTCGCAATCTTTAGGTAATTTAGGAATAATCGTAAGAATGAAAAATATGTTTTTGCCTGGATTTATAATTTTTATTTTTTGGCATTTTTCTTATCAGAAATCAAAAGAAATATAATTTTAGCTATTTTCCTTCGAGTATATAACAACCAACCTAGTCGTAAATAATATATTTTAACCCGTTGGGTGTAATTAAATTGTTTGATTTTTAATATTATTTATTGGCCTATCAAATATAAATTTATTGATATATTGAACCAAAGTTAATGCTGTTATTTTTGCTAAAATTCTCGTTTTAAAACCTTCAAAAGATTTAGCATAA